>JAMOQF010000027.1 GCA_027064125.1 Acidobacteriota bacterium | reverse complement strand
TTTGAATTATCTTAATAAATCTTATTTACTGAACAGAAAATTTTTTAATTTCTTCTAAGTGATAAGAGCATCTTAAGTGTGACTTAAAGGAGCAATTTTTAGTGAATTTAAGGCAATTACAATAAGACATCTACTTTGTAGGAAATAATTCTGGCTTCATCTCTTAATTTTTATTCATTTCGCCGTTAAAAAGCCTTTTTCAAAAGACCAATTGCGGATTTTTAGATAGATATCAAAAAATGAAAAATAAATTTTTCTGAATTTGAAAAAAATCAATTAACCATTATAATCTCCCTTTAATAAACCAACTAAGCAACTACTTAAACCTATAAAAAAATGGGTATAAAAGAGCGAGAAATAAAACATTTAATCATACTCCTTTTTATCTGGACATTGATTACCACATATTTAACCATTTCAAATCCTCTGGTAAAACTCTCAGATATGTTCTGGTTCATCTGGATAGGGGAGCACCTCTTTAGTGGAAATATTTCAGTATGGGTCAATGGCTTTTACCCCTTTGGATATCCTCTACTTTTGAAATTTCTCACCTTCATTACAAACGATTATGTAATTTCCGGAAGGATTGTCTCCCTTTTTGCGGGGATTGGAGGTATTTTACTCATCTTTTTAATTGCAAAAAAGACCTTTGACAAAGAAGTTGCCATATACTCAGCAATTTTTCTCATGACAAACCCCACCTATTTAAAATTTTCCACCACCTCAAGTACAGATCTGATTGCAACAACACTTCTTCTAATGGGAATCTATCAATTTATCCTGCATGAAGAGGGGAAAATTTTTAAAAATCTCATATTTAGCGGTTTCTTTTTTGGACTTTCCTATCTTTTTCGCTATACAACACTTACAGTTTTACCACTATTTTTCTTGCTTTTAATTTTCAAGATTTTCCAGAAGGAAGGAAATGGAAAAGAAAGAAAGAAAGAAAAAGTCAAAGGAGCTTTTTTATTTTTACTTACCTTCTTAATTACCACATCTCCCCAACTAATACTGTCTACTATCCTGAAGGGAAATCCCTTTTACAATCTTGAGGCTCAAAATGTATATTTTGGTATCTTTGGAAATGGCAATTGGGGACAGAAAATGAAAGAGGCAGCAAACTACACCAATATTTTTCAAATCATCCTCAATTTTCCCTCCGAATTTTTTAGAAATTGGATTGGAAACCTCTATCAATCATTAAAATCAGATCTTATACTCCAATTCCCTATCAATTTAATAGTAATCCCTGGAATTTTTATGGCACTTAAATATAAAAGAACAAGGAGGAAAAACATTCCTATTATCCTATCCTCACTCTCTTTTCTCCTTCTAATCTCAATGGCATTTGTAAATAAAAGACTTCTTCTATTTGATACAGTAATTTTCTCCATATTTGCATCCTTTATGTTTAAAAAGATGTTTGGAGAAAAAGTGAGAAAGTGGATGGTTTTTCTCCTCGCCCTTTCCCTTTTTCTCGTATACATTTTCCCAAAAATTTTAAATCCCATCCCACAAAAAGATATTGAAAGATTAAAGGTAGCAGAAGTAATTTCAAAATGTAATATAAAAGACCCCAGGGAGGTTCTCTCCTTCTCCTTTGAGTATTACGCCACAAAGAAAAAGACAAAGGATAGATTCTCCATTCCCTGGCACGATGAAAAGGATTTTATTCCTTACTCATCAATTAAAGATATTGCAGAAAGGATGAAAAGAAAGAATCAAAAAATTCTGGTATACGATGAAAAAGCCCCATTTAATGTCTCAGGAGTTAAAAATTTCTGGCCCTTTAAGGAAAAGGTGATGGAAAAATATTTTACTCCAATTGCAACAATTTCAGGAAAAATTAAAATTTACCGCCTGAAGGAGAAATAAATTTAAAATCTCTATAGACCATGTCATCTCCTGTAAAAAAGATTCCATCTCTACCTGAGGAAATAATCTTAAAGCCTTTACCTTTTTTTGTTAAAACATATTTTAGAAAATGATTCCAGCCATCGGTCTCTACAATTTCATCAATGTATTCTGGATGTAAGATATCCATCAGAGATGTTATATCCTTTGCCATGGGGAAGTGCCCCATTTTGCTGGAATAGTTTAAAATCCCGGAAGATAGTTTTAAAATGTTTTCCTTAGTCTTTAAAAATCTATAATCCCTCAGCGTTTCCTGAAAAAACTTTATGGGGACCCAATCACCATTACCTATTCTAAGTTCTTTGGGGGTAAACCTGCCATTTACATATTCTCCACTTAAAGCAACTCTTATTTTAGCCGTAATTATTGCACTTTTTCCCATCTGAGAAACATCCTCCACATATACATCATCCTTTTTCATGGAAAAAATGGGAAGTTTCAAAAGTTCCTTCATTGCCTTAGACCTATCCATTCTCCCGCCAAAACAACCGATTAAAATTATGAGTAAAAATAAAAGAAGTAAAACCATAAAATTTCTCATGATAAAACCCTCAAATATATTTATTTATAAATTCCCAAACCTGCCTCTCAGAAAGAAGATTTCCCCTTGCACCATATTTTAAACAGTTAAGGGCTGCAACTCCATTTGAAAAGAGCAAATTTCTCTCAACATCCCATCCCTTTAAAAGACCATAGATAAATCCACCATGAAAGGCATCTCCAGCACCAGTGGAATCAACACACATGATTTTAAAAGCAGGGATTCGCTTCACCTTAAAATGGGGAGTAACATAGTATACCCCCTTATCACCACCTGTAGCCGCTACAAATGCATTTTTAAACTTTTTCTTAAGTTCTATTAAAGCCTTCTCAAAGGGACCACTTCCAAAATAATTCACAGGGAAACCCTCTGAGGTTATTATGTAATCCACATTCTCCAGAAGGGCATCTACCCCCTCATACACCCTATCAATATCAAGGGTAACTAAAATTTTCCTTTCCCTCGCCTTCTTTGCAAAAAAGGCAGCAGTTTCTGTATCGTGTCCATCAAGATGTAAAATCTTTCCAGAACAGACCTCATCTACACTGTAATCCTCAATTTTTATTGACAATCTTTCATCTCTTTTCCACATTATGGTCCTTTCACCACTTTTACTGTCAATTACGATATTTGCAAATTGATTGGTACAATTTTTCACTATTTTTACCCCACTTATATCTATACCACTTTCCTTTAGACTATCATAGGATATCTTACCCGTATAGTCATCCCCCACCTTACCGAGATATTTAACCCCATTACATCCAAGATTTTTCACACATATCATGGCAGTTGCCACCTGCCCTCCCGGAAGAACTCTAAAACTCTTTATTTCACACTTTCCTCCAGGAGGCGGATATTTGTCCACTACTGTTATAAAATCAACGGCATTTAAACCAAGTCCAACTACATCAAAGAAAAAACCCATCTCACCCCCTAAACAAAAAATCTAATGTTGACACCTTCAATTTTAGAGATCAATCCCTCACCTCTTTCAACATAATCTTTAACCTCAAATTTAGAGGGTATGTAAATATCTCCATATGCGGCACTCTCATCTCCAGTAAGCAATACCCTTCTGTCATCAATGAATGGCGAGCCAAAGGGTCCAAGGGAATCCTCAAGGGTTATCTTACCTTCAAGGGAAAACCTACCCCTCAAACTCTCAAGTTTTTCTCCTTTTTTACCATATCTTAATTTAAGTGGAGGTTTTATACTCTCTTTTTTATAAACACAGACCGGTAAAAAAAGTTTAAGAGATAAAAAATTGTTTATATCCACAAGGGGAAAGATGTGGGGAAAACTTTTCTTCTTTAAAATCCTTCTGTAGAGGGCCTCAACTGATATCCTGTGTTTTGAAGGATCGAGTCCATCTGATTTTAAAATTTTCCTAAACTCAAGAATTTCTGGAATTTTTTTTAGATCTTCCACCCTGTATTTATTACACAGAACATCAATTTCCCCATCTATAAAATCCTTTAAATTCTTTTC
>JAMOQF010000026.1 GCA_027064125.1 Acidobacteriota bacterium | reverse complement strand
ATCATTGGTTTCTACCAGAAGTTTTTAGGTCTTGCCAGGTTTAATTTTTTCTTTATTTTCCTACCCTAAAAGCCTACAAAGGTTTATAAAAACAAATAGTGCCAGACAAAAAAAATCTTTCTCCTTTTTTCTATAAACCCATAGTTGGGATTGTGTGGGGATAAATTCCGCCTGATACATTTTTCAAAAAATGGTTAAATTTCTTGCCTGACACCTTTCAATCAGGTCTGTCCCCATTTATTTTCCCTGTTTTTCCCCCATCCATCCCCATTCCTACCCCAAATGCCTTCCAGAAGATTTATAGAAGGGTTGAAGGTAGAAAGTTTTGCCTAATTGCTTGACTTTTGCCAAAAAATTTTAAGTCTTGTCAGAATTTGGTTTCTTTTCCTACTTGCCCACCCTAAAAAGCCCCTGAGGGTTTATAGAAAGAAAAAGAATTTTATTTTAACCGTTAATTTCTGCCAGAAAAATTTTAGGTATTACCAGTTTTAATTTCTTTCCTTATTTGCCTGCCTCAAAAGCCATTTAAATTTTTCTTAAATTTTTTGCCTAAATTTTTTGCCTGACACTTTTCTTTTTATTCCAGATTTTGTCTGACACCTTTCTTAATATTATTTTCTACTCTGTCTCCACTTCACTAATCCATATCAAAATTCAAATCCTGCCTGACACTAAATTCAGAATATATAAAAAAACTTGGTTTATAAAGTATCCCGTAGTTCAAAATGTTTTACGCTATTTTATGTTATCATTATTTTATCCTTTAAATGTGCTTTTCAGGTAAAAATAACCTTTTACAAAATTGCTTTATATAATGCACTTACACAATGCTTCCTGATTTTAAAAAAAAGTTGAAAACACTTTTCATAAATACTAAAATTGATTTTATAAAAACTTTATTTTGCATATTTCAAATGCATATAAAGTCTTTTTAAAAGTAAAGTGGTTTTACACAAAGAGATGCGGGAGGTAAGCATGATTAAGAAGATGGTAAGACTGATTGCTCGGTATTTAATCCCACTACTGGGGATAGTGTTGTTAATGATGTTTCTACTGGGTTTTTTCAGAAAAGATGTAATTAAAGGTGGGCGAGCCCCCATTCCCCACAAATGGGCTACAGGCCTGCCAAGTACTTCTGCAGTAATAGAAGAGATACCCCTTGTGCAGGAAGCAACCGGAACCGTTGCCCCAGAATACAAAGTGACCGTTGCAGCCCGAATTACCGGTCATATCCTCAAAATTGATGCAGCAGCTGGTAGATATTTTAAAAAGGGAGAAATCATTGCCATTTTAGATAGCTCTGAAATTAAAACGAAAATTGCGCAACTTAAGCAGGCACTCAATAAAGCAAAAGCAATATTGGAACTTGCGCAATCTGATTATAATCGTGACAAACCACTTTTTGAACAAAAGGCTATTCCAGCAGTGGAATTTGATCATACAACGGCAGCCCTCAGGACTGCTCAAGCAGAGGTAAATCGCTTGAAAAATGCCATAAAAGAAGCAAAGGTGCAACTTTCCTACACTGTGGTTAAAAGCCCAATTTCAGGGAGAGTTATAGATAGAATAGCAAATGTTGGTGATTTAGCGGTTCCCGGAAAACCTCTTTGCACAATGTACGATGAACATCATCTGTGGATTGAAGCTGAAGTGCCCGAAGATATTGCCACTCACATAAAACTTGGGGATGAACTTTCCTATGAAATTGAAGCGCTGAATAGTAAAGATAGGGGGAAGGTGGTTGAAATTGTCCCTGGAGAAAATCCGGCCACACGAACCGAAATTATAAGAATTCGGATATCTCATGGGAAAAATGTTATTCCCGGTATGTTTTCACGGGTAAACCTAATTGTTGGGAAAGAGAAACGTGTCCTTATCCCTGCAAATACTGTTGTAAAAACAGGACAGTTAACCACAGTTGATGTAATACAAAATGGAGAAGTATTCAAAAGAACTGTCCAATTGGGGAGAAAAGTTAATGATAAATATATTGTTTTGAGTGGATTGTCTGGTGGAGAAAAATTGGTTATACAGAAAAGCCCTTTCGAGACTGAGGTTGAGAGAGGAGGTATAAAGTGAACAACCAACAACACTCATTTACAATAAAGGTTGTAAGAACATTTCTTGAATCCAATATTTCTCTTGTCTTTATCATTATTACTGTTGCACTTGGTCTGGCAGCCCTTCTCATTACCCCAAGAGAAGAAGAACCTCAAATAATCGTCCCTGCAGCAGACATATATGTTTCTTTTCCCGGTCACTCTGCTGCTGATGTTGAAAAACTTGTGTCCACTCCCCTTGAACGATATTTGATGGAAATTGACGGAATTGAATATATATATTCTCGTTCCATGCCCGGAAAGAGTATTGTAACTGTTAGGTTCTATGTGGGTCAGGATATGGAAGGCAGTTTTGTAAAACTCTGGCGAAAGATGGACGAATATAAGGACAAAGTACCTCCTGGAGTAAAGGGCTGGGTAATAAAACATGTAAATGTAGATGATGTGCCCATAGTAACGCTTACCCTTACATCTCCTTCACGCGATGATTATCAATTACGCAGAATTGCCAATGAACTTGCAGTTCGGCTGCAGAATGTAAAAAATGCTGGCAAAATAAGAGTAGTTGGAGGGCGCCCCAGGGCTTTTCTAATAAGGCCTCTTCCAGAAAAACTTCATGGATATAACATGACACTTCTCGATCTGGCACATGCCCTTTCTGTATCAGATTTTAATGTTCACGCAGGAGACTTTGACAATGGTGATGTAAACTATAAAGTTGAATCAGGCCCCTTCTTTTCAAGTGCCGATGAAGTGAGAAACCTTGTGGTTGGTGTATGGCAGAATCACCCTGTATATTTGAGAGATGTGGCAAAAGTAACAGATGGACCAGGGGAATTTGTTAACTATGTGAGATTTCACCGTGGCAGGGCTTTTTTTCATAAAAAGCAGGAAGAATATGCCGTTGGCACCCTTCTGGGTAAACCCGTTATTCCCAAAGGAAAATTTCCACCAGAGGGACTGCCTGCCGTAACAATATCCATAGCCAAGCAACATGGAGCAAATAATGTCTGGGTTGCAAAGGATGTCATAAAGAAGGTTGAGGAACTGAAATCTTCAATAATTCCTCATGATGTTGAGGTTGTAGTTACAAGAAATTATGGTGTAACTGCAAATGATAAGGTCAATGAACTCATCGAAGACCTGTATGTGGCAATCCTTGTAGTCATATTTTTACTCACCATGGGACTTGGTTGGAGGCAGGCACTTGTGGTTGCCCTTGCCATACCAAGCGTTTTTGGTCTCACATTGATTGTCAACTATCTTGCCGGTTTCTCAATAAACAGAGTGGTACTTTTTGCCCTCACAGTTGCATTGGGATTACTTGTAGATGACCCCATAGTAGATGTTGAAAACATTCACCGACATTTTGAAATGAATAAAAAGGCAACAAGATCCATTACTCTTGAGGCTGTTAACGAAGTAAGGCCACCCCTTATCGCAGCCACCATTGCTGTTATCTTTTCATTTATTCCATTGCTTTTTGTTACTGAGATGATGGGGTCATACCTGAGACCAATGGCTGTCAATGTCCCTGTTACCATGTTCATGTCCATAGTGGTTTCATTTACCATTACCCCATGGATGGCTTATCATGGACTTAAAGGGGCATTTAATAAAAAAGGAAAGCATGGAGCCATACCCGATGAGAAAAAAGAAAAATTTGTAGATAAATCTCACGACAGCGAATATATTAAAAACACTTTTCAATATAAAATTTTTCACAAAATCCTTGAGCCAATTTTAAGAAAAAGATATCGTTCAATCCTACTTGTAATAATTGTCATATTTTTGTTTATTGGTAGCATCATGCTTGTGGGACTTAGAAGGGTTCGCCCGAGACAGTTGCCATATGATAATAAAGATGAGTTTTTACTTGTGATTGATATGGAACGTGGGACAACACTTGAGAGAACAGATGCTGTGGTCAGGAAATTTGAACAATATCTCCATTCAGTGCCAGAAGTAACTGACTATGAGGCCTATGTGGGAATTGCATCACCTGTGGATTTTCAGGGAATGCTGCGTCATTACTTCCTACGCCATGGTCCCAATCGTGCTGATATAAGAGTCAATCTGATTCATAAAACGGAAAGAGTTTATCCCTCCCACGAATTAACACTGAGGCTCAGGAAGGATTTAACCCGTATTGCGAGAGAAAACCATGTCAAACTTAAAATTGTAGAACTTCCTCCAGGTCCTCCATCACTGTCCACAGTTGTGGCCGCTGTATACGGTAAACCCGGTACATCCTATGATGAAATAATTCAGGCCTCACATATTGTAAAAAAGCGTCTTAAAATGGAACCTGGAATAGTTGATGTGGATGACAGTGTTGATGAGGACCAGGTTAAATATGAATTTGAAGTGGATAAAGAAAAAGCTGCCCTGAACAGGGTTTCAACAAAAGATATTGCAGATACAATAGCAATTGCCCTTAAGGGAAAGCCTTTTGGGATTGCTGAAATTCCCGGAGAGAGAGAACCCGTCAAGATTTCCATCTGGCTTCCAAGACCCAGAAGATCTGATCCGGTTGATCTTACCAGTATCTATGTGAGAAGTCGTACAGGACATCTGGTACCCATTTCAGAATTGGGACACTGGAAAAAGACACTGGAAGACAAAACTATTTATCATCGCCAGATGCTTCCTGTGGTATATGTCACAGGAGAAGTTGCCGGTAGGCCTCCAGTTGAATCAATCATAGATATCCGTGCAGATCGCGTAAGTGCAGATAGTGCCAAATTGTTTGGTTATGTTGAATCCAATAAAAAGCCGAGACCACTTGAGGGAAGAACATTGATGCATAAAGGATCGGGAATTCGATGGGGATTGCCAAAGCAGTTTTATGTCCACTGGTGGGATGAAGGGGAAATGCATGTTACTGTTGATACATTCAGGGATCTTGGGGTTGCCTTCATCGCTGCCCAAATAGCCATTTACATCTTACTTGTTTGGTTAACGGGTTCCTTTTTGACCCCACTTATAATCATGGTTTCCATTCCCCTGATGTTTATCGGAGTAATGCCCGGATTCTGGCTTTTGAATCAATTTGGAATGCGAACAGTGGGCGGATACCCAAATCCATTTTTCTTTACAGCCCCTGCCATGATAGGAATAATTGCCCTTAGTGGGATTGTCACCAGGAACGCAATTATACTTGTGGATTTCATTCATCTTGGACTTGAAAAAGGCAAAAATCTATTACAGGCAATTGTAGAAAGTTGTTCCGTAAGACTCAGACCAATCCTGTTGACTGCAGGTGCAGCCATCCTTGGGGCTTTGCCAATTACACAGGATACCGTATTTGGTGGAATGGCCTGGTCAATGATATTTGGCCTTATGGCTTCAACACTATTCACCTTAATTGTGGTACCTGTTGTCTACAATTTGATTTATGTAAACAAAAAGGGTCATGGTCTGCCCCTCAAGGTTAGAATAGAAGAGGAGGAGGAAGCTGAAAATGAACAATAAGAATATATGTAACGGAAGCTGTATAAAAAAGAAAAGATGGTATCAGTTATTTATCTTTGTGTTTATAATGGTTTTTTCAATTGTATGTCTGGCCGAAGATAACACTTCGGCCAGTCCAAAACAGTTTACCTTAAATGATGCAATTTCATATGCACTACAACATAATCCATCCATAACGATCACTCAAACAATGGTCAATGAACAAAAAGGTGTAATCCAAAGTACACGCTCAAAACTACTACCACACGTTGATCTCAATACTGATACGCTGTTTTCAAGGCTTAATAAAGGGATGGTGCCAGGGGCTCCCCCACAATTTGAACGTTTTGACAACATTCTATTTGACACCAGCGCAGGAGTAAAAATGCTTGTCTGGGACTTCAAAAAGACAAAAACTCAACTTGATGCCTCGCACCACGCACTGGATGCCCTGAAATTATTTAAAGATCGTCAGAAGGAAGAGGTCGTGTTCCATGTTTCCAATCTATATTTAAGGGTACTGACCTATAACGATTTAATAAAAGCAGCCCGCTCTACTGAAAAAAGCCTGAAGGCTCTAAAAAAACGTATTGATCTTTTAGTAAAAGGTGGTAGAGCCATTCCAGAAGACTCATTGAAGGTTGAAACACGGCTCAGCACAGTTAAGAGTAATATTGCACTTCTTGAAAGCGGAAGGAAGACTGCCCTTGCTGATCTGGCAAACGCAATGGGCTGGGACGGGGGTGATATAGAAGTAGTATACTCACCATCTGAAAAATCCCTTGAGGCGCGTAAATTAATTGCAGAAAAGAAACAACTTCTCTTAAAGGCACGAAGAACAAGGGTTGATCTTGCTGCATTGAAAAAAAAATTGCTTGCCGCAAAAGAACAGAGAATTGCTGCTCAAAAGGATAAATTGCCAGTAATCACTTTCAATGCCGGAATATCAGGATATAGCGCAGTGAATCCTGTTCCTTTTGTGGATATCATTTCACACTTTATTCCAAACGCAAATGTTGGGCCAGGATCTGCCAATACAGGTAACTGGCAAACAGATTGGCATGCAACATTTCACATAAAGTTTCCAATTTTTGATGGTGGATTAAGGGCTGGACGTATTGCAGCCAGAAGGGCGGTAGAATCAAAAGCTAAAACGGAAGTATTTGCAAAAAAGATTGAAATAGTAAAACAGATTAGATCTGCCCTTGCCTCACTGGAAGGAAGCCTTGCAAGAGTCAAAGCAAATGAAGAAGCACTAAAACAGGCAAAAGAAGTATTAAGAGTTGAAAAACTCAGGTATAAGGCAGGCAAAACAGTTATCGATTTTGTTTTAGATGCTGAAGCGCAGTTACTTAATGCAAAATCAAGACTTTCTCAGGCATATCGTTCAGTTGATGTGAATATATTGGCGGTTCATCTGGCGGTTGGAGATATTTTACTTAAAACTTCAAAACATTGATTTAGACACTTTTTTAGTGCATTTAAAACGAAAAAATTTTAGTAAAAGTGGGTATTAATTATCTTTAAGGTATATGGCGCTTTTATATTTAAAGATGTTTTCTTGAACATCACATTAATAGGAGTATTATAAGTATTTTATCTCCATATAATTTTGTTTATTGAGAATATAGGTCAACAGATACTTGTCAGAAAAATTATACTAAAAGGCAATCTTTTTTCTACCATTAAAAATATTGACATCAAAAATTACCTTTCCTTCAAGTTATATGCTAACAAAAGATAAAAATATATTTAACCTCTATACATAGGGAACAATTCAGTTGCTAAAAAATTTTTTACCTCTCTGAAATGAGTACGGACTTAAGTGTGATTTTTTCAAAATGCCTTTAAAAAGTGTCAGGCGCGATTTGAAATTGGACTTGAAATTTAAGATTGAAAAAAAGTGGAAAAAGGATGAGAAAAATTTTTTCTTTTTTGTCTGGCACCATTTATTTTATAAATTTTTAGGGGGCTTTTGGGATGGGCAAATAAGAAAGTAAACTTAATCCTGGCAGAGTTAACTATCTTTTAGCAGAAGTCAAATGATTTAAGTAAAATTCTTTTTTTATCCTATAAACTTTCAGGAGATTTGGGGTTAGCAAGGAAAAAACAAAACTGGCAAGATTTAAAAATTTTTTGGCAAAAGTCAACGATTAAATAAAATTTCTTTTTACCCTATAAACCATTAGGGACTTTAAGGAAGGAAATAGAAGAGGGGACAGGCCTGAATTTAAAATTGGACAAGTAAGAAAAAGGAATGAGGGGAGATTGGCTTCAGGCAAAATTGAAAAATCTCTTTTCTCTTAACTTATAAAAAAACCTTTATTTGCTAAACAGAAATTTTTTTAACCCTTTATTAGAATTTTTGTTATTTCAAAACCTACTCTTTATTTTTCTCTTTTCAAACAAGAAAGATCATACATTAAACCCAATATAAAAGGCTAAAAAATAAATAGTTTATCCCAGATTCCCTGCATGGCATCTTTTCATTTTTGATCAAAACTCAGGCTGACACTTTTTTCCAACTGCAACATATATAAATTTTATGAACTAACCGTTACTGTTGACAATCTTTTAAGATGTAATAAGATAAAAAAGGGGAGTTTTTAATGAATTATAGAAAAACCGTAATTAAACTGTTAACAATTTTAATTTGTATTTTGATTTTTTTCTCAGAAGGCGCAGTAAAATGTAAAATTATGTCAAAAAGTATTCCATTATCTTCCTCCTCCCAAATTACACCAATTCTCCTTCCCCCTGAATATTTACACCTTTCTTATTCTATTAAAAGAGGTGATTTTGCTTCCTCTTTTTCTTCTCCATCCCAAAAGATGTTAACCTGGTTATCAAAGTTTGATGTTGTTGAGATGGGAGGCGTTGGAGATTTTGCTTCTATTAATGCAATAAATTTTTTAAAAAGGCGTGGGACAAAAGAGGTGCTTTGTTATGACTGGATGCCTGCTGTCTATTATTATCTGGATGGAAATAACTATGAATTTGTTGATTGGATTTACAACAGCAGATATTTAACAACATTAAACCCTGAAGGTCCCTTTCCTCACACCGAAAATGAAGGATATGATTTTGCCAGGGATTATTATCTTGATTTTGGAAATTTTGATGTAATTGAAAGGCGGGTTGATTTTATTGAAAATGTTCTTAAAAATTATGGATATACTGGTGTATTCTGGGATTGGGGTCCGGGAGTTTTTATTGATGAGGCAGATTATTCAGAAATGAAAAGGAATTTTAAACAAAGACATCCTGACATGGAATATAAAGAAGCGGTAGGTCTGTTTTATGCTAAACTGAAAAAGAACTTTAATAAAGATAACTTCGTAATCTTTACAAATCAAGGGTATAGAAATGCTGAAAATGTATTGCCTTATGTTAACTATGACATGGCTGAATCCTATGTAACAGGATATTTTTATTCAGGTAAAATTCTCAATGTGAGGGGTTATGGAAAAATAAAAGTTCCAGAAACACTCTATTTCCCTGTAAGTGAAGAGGGAGAAGAAAATTTTTACGATACCCTTTTTCAGATACGCTATGTGCATGAACTCATATCCACATACGGCGGAAAGGATTTTAAAAAATTTGTTTTTATGAATTATGCTGCACCTGAATTTGTTTATGATGAAAAAAGTGGAGAATATATTCCTGAACCCCCTAAAAAAGCTATATTTCTTTCTTTTGCAACTGCAAAACTCGTAAATGAAACAGCATACCTTGAAGTGCCATTTAACAATGATTTTAATATTGACAATATCTACTTTGTCAATCTTGGGCAGGCGTTAGGTTCAGATTTTATAGTTAACGAAGAAGGACAATATGCAATTCGTTTTTTTGAAAAAGGGTTGGTACTTGTTTATTTCGGAAATGAAGTACAGAAACAAATAAAGGTATCAAATGATTTTATTCCAAAAGGAGTGTATTATTACGATTTATATAATAAAAAGTGGCAAAAAGCATCGTCCCATTCAATTATACTTAATATAAGAACTGATATAGATGCAGTTACCGGCCGTACGATCCCCGCAGGTAGAGTTGTAGTATACAACGAACCCCGGTTAATTCCTTGTCCCATGTAACTTTATTTGAAGATTTTAAAAATTTCTTTGAAAAATATGCCATCAACAGCAAACAATTCTGTCTTCATAAACTGGATACTTCCATTAGAAAATTACTTTCTGTGTAAGGAAAACAGAAGGTAGGCTAAAGGAACCTAAAACATATTTTAATTAAAAATTAATCCGATTTATATTTCTTCTGTTTGATTCATGTGTGAAGAAAGGAAATAAGGTAACAGGCCGAATTGGAAACTATTTGAAAGGATTCTAAACTTTATAATCTTTTTTAAGTAATAATAAAAGATCTATGGTTTTACCAACTTGACAATTATCTAACAATTAAAAAAACTTTCTAATCCCAGATTAAGTTAAAATGACGCCACCTGCATTACCATTTTTTCTCAAAAACTTACAAAAATTGTTAATCTTACTTTTTAATATGGATAAAAAAATGGTATAACTTTTGCTAAATATTCGATATGCAGTGGAGAGGTATGTTTAAGCAAAAAGGATTTACTATACTTGAATTGTTAATTGTCCTTGTCATAATTGCAATACTTGTGATAATTGCAATTCCAAACTTTAGCAGAGCAAGAAAAACAGCAAGAATTGGAGCCACAATAGACACACTCAGAAACATTTGCTCAGCTGAAGAGGCCTATTTTGCAAAAATGACTTATAAAACCTATGGTAAACTAAGTGACCTTGCTTCAAAAAAATTTTTAGATGATAGGTTCACTGAAAGTGAGCTAATCTTAAATGGATATAAATACTCCTCATATGCAGATAATACAAAATTCAGGGTTACTGCAACCCCAATCAAGGAAAATTACCCCACTTTTTATGTAGATGAAACTTTCATTATAAAATTTGCCAATGGAGCACCTATTGGCTCACATTAACTAATCCCTAAAAATGCCCATTTATTTCAAAATTTACCGTATCATATCCAATTGGATACACCTTTTTATTCATTAAATCCACCTTCCATATTAAATGTTTTATATTTTCATCTTTCACAATTTCAATTTTTAAATCAATTATTAGAACATCTCCATTCCTTTTCAAAACTGAAAAACCTTTAAAATTATATTCCTCGCTTTTTCCAGTAATAATTGATTTGAGCCGTGGCTTTAATTCTTCAAGTAAATTTATGGCCATATCTTCCTTTGAAAGATTTTTCCTTCTCTTTTTCACCCTTTTTCTAAGTAAAGGTTTTGAAAAAGCCACTTTTTTGATCTCTCCTGTATTTTTCTTCTTTATCCCACCCCCATTCTTATTTTTTGAAAAATTTAATTCATTTTCACTCCTCATTTCTTTACTCTTTTCCTCTTTAGTTTTATTTTCATTTTTTACCTTTATCCGTAGGGTGTTAAATTTTGGTTTCTCATATCCAATTTCACCAATTTTAGAAAATCTATGAAACAAAACTTTCCTTGTAGAAGGAGAAAGAAAATAAAATAGTATTATAAAAATAAGAATAAAAAATATAGTGGAATAGACAATAATTTTAGAACTTTTTTCCTCCTCATCCTTTAAAATTATATCGGCAGCTGAAGAATATTCCTTCTTAATTTCTTCAAGTTGTTCTTTTAAATCATCATTCTTATTCAAAACTCCTCCCTAATTTTGAGATGGTATTGCTGAAATAAATCTGTCAAGATTTCCAAAAACCGCATAAGAAAATATGGGTCTGTCGCTTTTTATCTGAATAAAGCCACCTACTTGATCTAAAATATCAAAGGGATCCACGCTTAACAACCTCACAAATTTATTTTTACTGGGAAGTTCATTTAAATCATAACTTAAAATTGGATTTCCATCTTCAGTGTAAAATGAAACATTTATGGTGGCATCTCCAAAAGAATCATTTACAAGGGCAATACCCGTGAAATAATAATCATTTTGTGCAATTTGGGAAATAAAAAAATCTGTGGATCCTCTATATTGAAGCGGGAGTTGAGTAAACAAACCATCGTTATAATTAAAGAACAAATTCCCCACAGTCTTTTGATCACCCCTGATTTCGATCCAGCCAGTTGTAAGGGTAGTATCATCCTCCAAATTTAAAAAATAATTAACTGATTTATAAAAGGAAGAATACCCACCAAGAAAAACACTTGTATCTTTAAGCAAAGTACCTGACTCAGAGTAAAACCTTAGATGAACAGTTTCTCCAACTGAAGATAAATTAGAAACTAAAATATTACTATCCCATCCAGATCCAACAGCATAATGGGGAAAAATCCCCTTAGAAAGTACTTCATCTTGAGAAATAAAATTAACCAGATACATCTTTTCATCTCCACTACTTACTTTCATGAGTGCAACAACTGGTACGTCAGATTCAATGATTAAATAGGCTCCATTTTCAATATCATCTAAAGAAACATCAAAATAGGTTAAAATATCTTCCAGTTTAAATTTTACCCAAGGATTTAAATTTTCATACTTTTGATTGGAAGGATAGCCATTACTCTTATAAAGTTTTAATTTCAGATGGGCATTTGAGGGATTACAATTTACAATGAAAATTTTAGTACTTGAAATATTTTCCTTTATAATTGAGGGGATTATCAGTTTTTTTGATGGTCTTTTAAAAACATACCCATCCATTTCCTCTTCATCTTTTCTATAAAGCATTGAAAACCCCTTTAAAAAAACCTTATCACTCATAACTTTTAACCAACCTTCAAAAGGGTATGGGAGACTGTTACCTTCATTAAATGAAGTCCAACTTCTTACATATTGGGAAAAGTAATTTATGGAAAATGAAAAATTTCCCGCTTCAACCCCATCTGAATCATAAGGAGTTAAAAACACATTTGAAGCAATTCCATTAATACCATTTATAAATGAAAACCCTGTATCATGCTCATCATCTGATTTAACATCACAAAGTACATATTCATAGTCTTTATAAAGGAGTGTAAAATCATTGTCCCCTATGGATAAAAAACCTATTTTATTTTCATATAAATTACAGGTGGCAAAAGTGGGATTGGAGGGAAGATCCCAGGAATCGATTTCGTCTCCATCTTCACTATCCAGTTCAAGCAACTTATTACTGCCAGTTGCATTTACAAATAATCTATTGAGAAGAGGTGTATAAACAAGCCAACTATCTTCACTAAAATAGGAAGAATAACTCTTTTCAAAATATGAAAAATCATTAAAATCCATAAACAAAATGGAATTTGTGGAAGGAATTATCGAAAATCCAACATCTTCATATTCACCAGTAAAAATTCGAATTGGGGAACCTGAAGTGGAAATCTCTTTGTACAAATTTCCATCATCAACCTCATAAATGGCTATTTTGTTATTTGAGGTTAAAGGAAAAGAAATATACTTTCCAGATTTTACAAACTTAAATACATTTTTTTCGTTAAATACCGTTCCAGTGGAAATGATTGAATTTACATCCATTGAAACTCCACTATCATCAATGGAAATATCTACAATCCCAATGTTTGCAAATCCATTAACATTGTAAGAAACCGCCAACTTGCTTCCATCAGGTGTTATATCCAGATAGTTTACATTTAATCCAAGGTAAATTGAAGAAATGATTTCTCCACTGTAAACATCAAAACAGTATACATAACCTGTATTATTTGAAGCCACAAAGCCATAAATCCCATCAGGGGAAAATACAACATTGTTATAATAACTGAAATTAAAATCTCCTTCCACCTTTTGAAATACATTTAAAGAATCATCCCTGGCCTTTATAAGATCCACTTTATCACCAGCAAGCCCTACAGTACCAGCGCAAACCACTGTCACTATAGAACCATCGGGGGAGATATAAACCCCAATAGGACCATCATCAACATCAATGCTTTCGACTGAATAATTAATCAGATTTATTCTAATTACTCTGTCATTAAAAGTATCGGGTATAAAACAGTAAGTTCCATCAGGAGTAAATGCCATATTGTTGTATTCATAAAAATTTACCTGATTCAGTTCCACAACCTTTTTTTGGAAATCTGTGCAGAAAACAAAAGAGATAAATAAAAGAATGATAAAAGGTATGAAAAGTTTTCTCATTTTTTAACTCCTCAAAAGGGCTACAAGAAGATTTTACTATAATATGATTATTTTTTTTACATTTTGTTTAAAAATTGTTATAAAATAACTACTGGTTAAAATATGTCAAATTGGAAGGGAAATTGATAAACTATTTTTTGTTGAGCAAGGGAAGCCTCAGTTCCGAACTTTTATCAGTGGCAATATCCCTGACACAAATAGAAAAAGAAAATATAAAAGCACTCAATATAAATTGGAACGATTCCACATCTGAAATTAGAAAAAACATTGAAAATAATATTCAAAGCGCAAAGGACAATAAAATAATTTTTTTAACGGAGAGCTTTGGAGATACCTCTACAAATTATATAATTCCATACATTGAAAAGGGAAAAATTGATGTAGTTACAGGGACAAATCTGGAAATGATAATTACCATCTTAAAGGAAGATGGAAAATTAAAATTTGAAAAAATTCTTTATAGAATAAAAGAAAAGGGAATTAAATCAATCAAAGTCATAAATAACACAAATGAAAAGGAACTGAAAACCTATACAAGGATAATTTTAATGGGAATAGGTTCTCTACCTATGAAATTTTATGAAACACTAAATATATCAATTGATGAAGAATTTTCCCAGAAACCACATATTTTAACCATTTTTCCCCAAAAGGAAATATTTGAAATAGAAGACAAACTAAAGGAATTAATTCTACCTGATACCAAAGAGAGATTTCTCATATTAGTGGATAAAATTTTTTCCAACAACCTCTACTTCATGTTGAAAAAAATTGTAAAGGACACAAATTCGACCGTAATAAGCGGGATAAACTTTCCCATGGTAACCTATGCTGTGAAAAATATTGACACTATGGATAAAAATTTTCTTGAAAAAATTTTGACCAGAGGAAAAAGGAATATAAAAGTAATATCTGAATTGCTTTAGGTATATATTTGTGTTATTATTATTTTTACCACCTTTTCAACTAATATAAAGGTAAAATTATATGGAAGACTTATCTGCATACTTTAAAGAACTTTATAGATACCACAGCAATGAACTTTTAATCATAAGTGGTATAATACTTTTTTTGCTATTTCTGATAATCTACTTTACTTTTTTCAGAAGCAAAGAGAAGAAGGGGCTCATAAAGGGCCTTGAAAGTATTGAATCTGATTACTTGATTGAAAAACCCACAAAAGAAGAAATATTGGATAAACTCGTCTATTTTGATAAATTTCCCACATTTGTTAAAATTTTTACAAGTGTTTTGAATAGTTTCACAATTGACTACCTTTACAGCTACCCGGAAATGGCAAAGACAATAAACACCCTCTTAAATTTCCCAGAAAATAAATCTGAAATTTCAGCAGAACAAAAGGGGGCAATGGCAACACTTGTAAGAATTTTTATGAGCAGTGAATTTATAATGAAAAAATGTGGTGATATACTTGATGAAAATATTGATAAGTTCTTCGAAGAAGTTTCCAGACAATAAAAAATAGGATAATGGAGGAAAAATGAGTAGAAAATATAAATTTAAAGGATACATGGAAAATGAAGACAACGAAAAAAGAAAAAGAGAAAAGGGAAAAATCCAGAGGGGAAAAGTAATTACAGAATATAGAAAAACCATGAAATGTGGAATTTGTGGTGAAGAAATATCCTTTGTGGATATCATAGATCCAAATGACAAATGCAAAAATTGTGGACATTATCTCCATTCATGTAAAAACTGTGTATTTTTTGATCCAGGTTCTCCAAAGGAATGTATGAAAAATGTAGAAAAGAGAATTGTAGATAAAAATGGTAAAAATGAGTGTAAAAACTTTAAGCCAAGGATAATTGTGGAAAAAAAAGTTTCAAGACAACTAAATAAATCTGAGCAAGCCAGAAAAGCATTTGATGACCTTTTCAAAATTTAAATCTGAGACATTTAACAAAAAGATAATTTTACTATTTGATATTGACGGTACCCTTTTACACACCGGGGGAATAGGACAGAAATCCATCGAAGAATCCTTTGAAGAACTATATGGAGTTAAGATAAACATTAAAAGGGGAACCTTTGCAGGCAAGACTGATCACATAATCTACACAGAACTCACAAAAAAGTATGGACTTAAACCAGAATTGGGGAAATTTAAAAAAATCTATTTCAAAAGATTGGAAAAAAAACTCGCAGAGAAGAAAAATCTGAAACCACTCCCGGGGATCCACGAATTTTGTAGTACATTAGTAGAAAATGAAAAATTTTTTTTATCCCTGCTTACAGGAAATTGGAGAAGAGGTGCCCTTTTAAAAATAAAATATTTCGGGCTTAAAAAGTTTTTTAATACAGGTATTTTTGGAGATGGGATATCGGATAGAAATATTCTGGGGAAAATTGCAAAGGATACATTTAAAAACTCAAAAAAAATAGTGATAATTGGAGACACCCCTTCCGACATAATGTGTGCAAATTCCAATGGATTAATTTCAATCGCCGTGGCAACAGGTCCCTTCGACATTGAAGAATTAAGAAAATATAATCCCCATCTATTATTAGAAAATTTTAAAAATCAGGAAAAAATTTTAAAATTTCTCAGGGAGATGTGAATGAAAAAATTTTCCTTTATTATAATTCTATTATTCTTAATGTCCATTTTCACCTTTTCAAAGGAAACCTGTAATTCAAAAATATCTTATGACATCAAGGCAAAACTTCTTCCAGCAGAAAAAACAGTTGTGGGAAGAGAAAAAATCAACTGGTTCAATTACTCAAAAAATAATCTCACATCCCTTTACTTTCACCTATACCTAAATGCCTTCAAAAGTGAACTTACGACTTTTATGATTGAAAGCGGTGGAAGAATGGGGGGCAAAATAAAACTAAAGGATAAGGGATATATATCCATAGGAGAAATATCCATCAAAGGCAAAGATGGAAAAAATGTGGAATTTACCAGAAAATTTGTATCCCCAGATGATGGCAATCCAAATGACCAGACTGTACTTAAACTTGAATTAAAAAAGCCCATTTCTCCTGGCGAAGAAATTGAAATAGAGATCAAATTTAAATCTAAATTACCACCAATCATTGCAAGAAATGGATATCAGGGAAATTGTTTCATAGTTGCCCAATGGTATCCAAAACTTGGAGTTCTAAGTACAATTGAAGAAAATGGAGAAAAGAAAGTAACCTGGAATTGCCATCAATACCATAGAAATGGAGAATTTTTTTCAGATTTTGCAAATTATAAGGTTTCAATAGAAGTCCCCAGGAATTTCAAAGTGGCAGCATCCGGGGAAAAGTTAGATGAGAAAATAGAAAAAGGATTTAAAAAAGTTATCTTTTCAGAAAAGTGTATCCACGACTTTGCCTGGGCAGCAAGTCCCGATTTCATAGTTGGAAAATTTTCATTTGACCCCATCAGAGAAATTTCTCCTGGTGAATATGAATACTTTTCAAACCTGCTGGGAATGGATAAAAGTGAACTTAGTTTACATCCAGTTAAAATTAAAATTTTTTTACACCCATCCCATAGAGATTTTATGAATCTATCCCTGAAAACACTTAAAAGCGCCATTAAATACTACGGACTACTATTTGGCCCATATCCCTATGGTACGATTACAATGGTGGATCCTCCACCGGGAGCCTTTGGGGCATCCGGTATGGAATACCCAACATTTTTTACTGCAGGAACAAGTATATTACTAAAATATCCACCTTTAAAATATACCCATTTTGAAACGGTAATCACACACGAATTTGGCCACAACTACTGGCAGGGAATGGTGGCAAACAATGAAGGGGAGGAAGCCTGGATTGATGAAGGGATAAACAGTTTCTGTGAATCCACAGTTTTGAGTTTAGAATATGGAAATTTAAAAGACCCCTTCGGGGTGCTTTCCTTTTCATCTTTTTTACATCACAGATTTAACTTTCTAAAATCACTTCCCCTCCACGCCCCTATTCGAACCTTTTCCTGGAACTTTCCACCGGGAGAATATGGAACAAATAGTTACGATAAGCCTGTTTTGCTGCTTCTAACATTTAAAAATATCGTTGGAGATAAAAATTTTTTCAGATTTTTAAGAAGTTTTTTCAAAAAATTTAGATTCTCCCACCCCACATCTGAAGATTTTGTAAATTTTGCCATAAATTTTTTCAGTGAAAAACCACAATTAAAAAAAATTGTAATAAAACTCCTCACACAAGGCTTATATACCACAAAAGAAGTGGATTTTTTTGTAAAAGAAGTTAAGCAAAACCACAATCCAAAAAATCTATTTTCTTCAAAGGTTGTGGTGGAAAAAAATGGAGATTTTGAAATTCCCGTGGAAATAGAATTTATAATGGAAAATGGAAGTGTAAAAAACATTATCTGGGATGGGAAGAAAAAGTATAAAATTTTTTACTTTAAAGACAGAAATTTTGTAAAGGAAGTGAAAATTGATCCCTCTTTAAAGATTGCCATTGATAAAAACTTTACAAATAATTTTTATAAAGTTAAGAAAAAAAGAAAAGTCAGCAGATGGAAAAATTTCTTTGGAGTTATATCAGACTACATATTTTCACTATTTGCAGAACTTAATTAAAAAAGAGGTAAAAAAATGGGAAAAAATATTTATAAAATCATCATCCTTTCATTTATTCTATTTTTAGCACTTCAAATTGTTTCACTTCCTGCGAAATCATTTATAAAGTCCAAATTGGATACATTTTATGGAAATTCAAGTTTCCTGGAACAAAAAATAGATGGGAAAAACAATCTCTTTTTTACAGACTTTTATACAAATGGCGATTCAGTAAAAGATTTTTTAAAAATAATCGACAAAACTTCAGTAATAACCTTTTTTATATTTATGTTTCTCATATGTGGAGTAATAGGAGTTTTTAAAGAAAAAGATGGAAAGATTCTCGTCAATTTTTTTAAATATATATCCCTCTTCTGGGGAAAATCGCTAATTTTATTTTTACTTTATCTACCCCTGTTTTTAATCTTTACATCTCTTTCCTTCATTCTTTCCAAAAAAATATTTGCACAAATTCCTTCAAATGGAAAAATTTTACCCTTCATATATGGCTTACTTGTAGGGGCAATATTTTTCTTTATTGTAAGGTTTTTTTATACATTATCCAAAATAGCACTGGTGTCTTTAAATATCTCTCCAATTAAATCTTTTATACTTCCTTTTAAAAACATCGGGAAATTGATTAAAAAAACACTACTAATCTATATCCTATATCTAATCCTTCTCGCAGGTTTAAATTTAATTATCATAAAATTTATAGGTAAAGGAATTTCTCAAACATCCATTTACATACTTATTGAATTTCTAATATTTCTCAAGTTTACAGTAATAACAGCCACTTATGGTAAACTAACTCAAAAAATTGAAGAACTATGATCAGGAAAAACTATTAACCGCCTCTTCAACACTATCATAAACATCAAAAACGGTGATTAACTTGGTAATTGACAAAAGGTCTTCAAGTTTTTCCATTAAATTGGCAAGTTTTAAATCGCCACCATTCTTTTTGACAGTTGTATAACATCTCACCATCTCACCAAGGCCAGAACTATCCATATAAGGAACATTTTCAAGATTAAAAACAATTTTCCTTCCACCATCATTTACTATTTTATCAACAGTTTCCTTTAATTTAACATCTCCCTCACCCAAAAGGATTTTACCCTTTATATCCAGAACATAGACATCATCAATTTTTCTGACATCAATTTTCAAACTCATAATTACCTCCAATCAATTTAAAAACTTTCAAACTTTAAATTATAATACGATTGAAAAGAGAAAAGGTTCCTTAAAATATCCCTAATCCTTCCCAATCTATGATTGTACCACAAAAAACCCAGTAAGTGTGCTAAAATAAGGCAACATAAAAAATTACCCATCACTAAAAGGTAAAAACACACCCACGGAATAAAAACAAAACAGAAATAAAACAAGGAAGGATTTGGTGTCAGGCTGAAATACCCCCTACACAATCCCCACCACGGGTTTATAGAAGAGAAAGAGAAAAACTTTTTTGTCTGGCACTGTTTTTTCAGAAATTTTTAGAGGCTTTAGGGAAGGCAAATAAGTTAATAAATCAATTCTTGTAGGAATAAACTCCTCTGGCAAAAGGCAACTATTAAGTTCATCCCTTTACTTTCCTATAAACCTTTAAGGGGGTATTTAGGGTAGGTAAGTAAGAGAAAAAACTAAATTTTGACAAATACAAAATCTTTCAGCAAAAAGCAACAATTAAGCACATCCTTTTACCCTTCTATAAAACTTTAATAGGCATTTGGGGTCGGCAAGGAAAATTAAAAACCTGAAATTGGCAAAATTTAAAAGTTTTTTAGATTATCTTAATAAATCTTATTTACTAAAC
>JAMOQF010000025.1 GCA_027064125.1 Acidobacteriota bacterium | reverse complement strand
AGTTCTGCCACCTCAAGTGCCACAACTCCTGTTATAAATTTTGGAAATAGTGTAGAAAGAGGTATAGATATTCCCTTTAGCGTTACAATCAATAGTGATGAGGGAAGTTTTACCATGGAATTTTCTCTAAGGGTTGTAAATCTTGCCGGACCTCCAATATTAGAAGGAGTATCCATCAGTGATGAGGGACCCATGGCTTCTATTTATCCCCAGTATGAACAGGTTAGATTAAATTGTCATTTTATGGACAGTGATTATAACTTGAAATATATATATATAGCCTTTTATGTAAATGGTAAGTACCTTTTCACTTTAAAAGATGACATATCAAAAAGTGATGTTTTTGGTCAGGTAGATGTTGAAAAGAGTTCATATCTTTACCCTTATGCCTTCTTTGCAACAAATGTAGGTGAAACACTTAAAGTGGGCGTTTTTCTTGAGGATGCTGATTCAAATTTTTCAGGTTTAATGTTTAGCAATGAAATTGTTCTAAATGGTGGAAGCAGTTCTCAAACAGCAACTGATCTTGGTGATGATGATTCTTTATATCTACCTCTTAATTTTAACTTTCCTTTTTATGAAAGGGATTACGATGGTATTTGGGTAAATAGTGATGGAAATATTACACTTAGTGCCGGATATGATTGGCAGGATAGAACTTTAGATGCTTTCAGACAACTGATGCCAAGAATAGCACCTTTATATTCTGATATTGCAAAGGATAGTGGAAATGGTTCCCAGATGTCAATTGACAATGGAAGTAATTATGTGACAGTTTCCTGGAATGGTGTGGGACAGTGGTCTGATACAGGTCCTGTTGGGTTAAACACCTTTTCAGTTACACTCAAAGATACCGGTGAAATAGATTTCAATTATGGGCAGTGTACAGTGAGTGCGTCTCAGGATGGGGTTAAGGCGATAGTTGGAATTACTCCAGGGGATAATTATCCTTTACAGGAAATGGATTTTGCAGGTTCAACTTCAGAAATTTATTATCCTTCAAATTGTGGGCTTTACCATGTGTATAAATCAGATGATAATTTTGATCTGTCAAATAAAACAATTACATTTATACCAGGTGAGGGAAATTTAACGGTTAATAAAACCATTTACTTTCCTGTACTTAACTATGGTAATGGGAAGAATACTGGATATGGTTTTGTGAATGCTTCAGATTCTCCAGCACTTGTAAAATTTACCGCTTTTAAAGAGGATGGAAATGTGCTTGCTACTTCATCACAATTTTTGTGGAAGCCAGAGAATCAGGGTGCATTTGAGGTTGGTTCAATTTTCTCCGGATTGGGAGATAGCGTTGGCTGGATAAAGGCAGAGACAGATGGTGAAAGTTTAAGAGGTTTCTTCCTTGCTGAAGATTTTTCCAATAATTCTCTTACCGGTCTTGATGGTGCAAGTGGATTTGATGGGGATGATATAACTTCAGATACAAAGGTCATTTCTGAAGTAAAGGGAAGTGAAGATTTTGAAACCACATTAAATATTGTAAATTTAGGTGATTCATCGGTTGATTTTGCAATTGAAGGATTCAGTGAAGGGGGTGCTAAACTTGATACAAAGACAATTACGATTCCAGCAAATGGCAGTATTTCAAATAAGGTCTCAGATATTTTTGGAAGTGGTTTTGATGGCTATGTAAAAATTAGCAATTCTCAGGGAGTAAAATTTATAGCCAATGCTTTAATCAGGGATGGAGATAAATCAACCAGTTCCTTAAATGGAGTGGATGTATCAAAGGGTAGTAAAACTTTATATGTTCCCCATGCAGTGTACTGGAAAGATCTATATTACACTGAAGTTTCCCTTGTGAATGTGGATTCAGGAGATGCAACTGTAAATGTATATTTTTACAATGAAGATGGAACTTCTTCAGGATCCCCTCTCACTTATACAATTCCTCAGGGTGGAATAAAGGTTTTAAAGGATGCGGATCTTGGACTCGATACTTCGTCTGATAAGAGCCTTGGCTGGGTGAAAATTGAGAGCGACAAAAAGTTGATTGGAAGTATGGAATTTGGGAATCCTGTAGATGATCACTATAGAGCTACATTACCTCTTATGCTTACAGGAAAGGATGACATCTATTTTTCACAGGTTGCAAATGGAACAATTGGTGGTGTGGATTACTGGACAGGTGTTGCCCTCATAAATCCCACCGATAGTGATGTGAGAATCAACATTGAAGTTTATAAAAATAGTGGTGAACTTGTGGGGATGACAGGTAATATTGTTTTAAAACCCCATCAGAAACTGGTGAACATGTTAAGAGGCCTTCAAAATATGTCAGGATTGCCTGATCAATCAAGTGGGTATGTCCACATTACATCTTCAGCACCAATTTTTGCCTTTGAACTCTTTGGAGATAATGCACTTAACTTTATAAGCAGTGTATCCGCTCAGTAATCAAAAAGGGCAGGGAATTTTCTCCCTGCCTTCTTTTCTCATTACAACTTCTCATAACAACTTTTAAAATAATAATTTCAATTGATATTACAAAAATTGAGTTACTATGATTTTTTGGCAGTGTAAGATTAATTGTGTCAAAAAGGAGAGAAAAATTTTTTGTCTGGCACTATTTGTTCATAAATTTTTAGAGGCTTTTAGGGTTGGCAAATAAGAGGAAATAAAATTCAGTCAAAAATAAAGTTTTCTGGAAAATACCAACGATTAAGCATCTCCATTTCACTTCTATAAGCCTTTAAGGAGCATTTAGGATGGGAAAATAGAAGAACAAATAAAATTTTGGCAAAGACTTAAACTCCTCTGACAAAAATCAACAATTAAAGAAAATTCCCCTTTTCTTTCTATAAACTTTTAGGAGGTTTTTTGGATGGGGATGGAAATGGACGAAGGGAATAAACGGGGACAGACCTGATTGAAAGGTGTCAGGCAAGATTTTTCAAAAGATTTTTCAAAGTGTTTCAGGATGAAGTTACCTCCACATAATTCCCACTGTGGGTTTATAATAGAAAAAAAGATGATAAGAATTAAAAATTTAGAAATTTAGTGTCATGTAGGATTTGGATTTGAATTTTAATACAGATTAGCAAATTAGGAGCAAATTTAGGACAGATTTGAACTTGAATTGAATTGGTGTCATGAATTGAATTGGGAATTGGTGTCAGGCAAGAAATTTAAGGGACATTTTTAGGGTAGGTAAGAGAAAAGACCTAAAACTGGCAAGATTTAAAATCTTCTGGCAAAAATCAATGATTAATCATATTCCTTTACCATCCTATAAACCTTTATGGGGCATTTAGGGTAAGAAAATAAAAAAACAAGAAATAGAAGAGGGGACAGACCTGAAAATGATATTAAGAAAGTGTCAGGCAAAAAATTTATGTGGCATTTGGGGAGGCAAGTAAGAAAACAGATTAAATTCTGGCAAGGCTTAAAATCTTCTGGCAGAAACTGACAATTAAGATTAATCCTTTACCTTCCTATAAGCCATTTAGAGGGCATATAGGGGGGGAAATAGAGAAAGCAATTAAATTCTTGCAAAGATGAAATCCTTTGGCAAAAGCAATGATTAAAGTTGACTTTTTTCCTATAAACCTTTAAGAGCATTTAGGGGAGGAAACAGAAGAATAAATAAAATTCTGGCAAAGATAAAATCTTTTAGCAGAAACTAACAATTAAGATTATCCCCCTGTAAACCTTTTGTGAGGCATTTAAGGGAGGTAAATAAAAAAAATTGAAATCTTGAACTTGAGGAAATAATAAATTCAAAAAACAGTAAAGTAGAAAAAGAAAAACTTAACTTATTCATTGAAAAATGGAAAAAGATCTATAGATTTTTAAACAATTTTGAAGATTAAAAGAAAAATTACACCTATTTTCTTCTTGCACCAAAAGAAGTGAGAAGTTATTTCAGAACAACTAACTGGATGGAAAGGTGTTTTAAGGAATTGAAGGACTACATAAGAATTAGAGGCTTTTTCCAGAATGAAGTAAGCGCAGAAAAGTTTTTG
>JAMOQF010000024.1 GCA_027064125.1 Acidobacteriota bacterium | reverse complement strand
AAATCTGAAAAAACAAACTGTCCCTTTAAAATCTTATATTCCGCAACATATATGGGCTTTCCCTTACACCTCTCTAAATGCAAACTAAAACATCTCCTGCTAAAACCATAGTAAAAACCAGCCCTCCTCAACCAATAATACTCCCCAAATTTATAAAGACCATCCCTCAAATGCATATATCTCCCAATGTCATTCCCTTCCATCCTTTTCACCATCCCAACCAGCCCCACAAAACTACCCAATAAAAAAATGAGTAAAAAAATTTTTAATTCTTTCAAAACAGCATATCCTCCTTAAGGCAACATAGCTGCAGCTGCAAAAGCCGCACCCTTCAAAAATGGAGCACATTTCAAAGCACCTTTTCCTTTCCCCTTCATACACTCCTCATAACAAGCTAACTTCATATTAAACGCTGCATCTCCAGCCATATTCCTTCTTATCCCATATTTTTTCTTCCACTTTTCTATACAACACGTCTCTGGCGTGTGACTTCCAAATACTAACTTCGCTTCTGCTATACACTTTTTAAAGTTATCTGGAAATTAAATTTAAAATCAATCACCTGAATTTCTCTCCTGATTTAACCTCTCATAAAACCTAACCAACTCATCAAGGATATAAACTTCTCCTCTATCAACTATCCACTCATACCGAAGATAAATAGTCTTTAAAAAAAACTTCCTCTTTGATAAAACTACGTTTATATCTATTCCAAAAAAAATATTTGGTAAAAAAATCTCATTCCACCTATCAATAAAAGACTCATAAACTACAACCTTTTTTATAATCTCATTTGGAATAGTTATCCTAAAAAATGGATATTTAAGCAAAAGGTTTTCTTTCCTTACCTCTATGGAATAAGGAAAACCCATAAGAAACACTACACCAAAAATAAAAAAAAGAAATCCAAATACCATCACAAAACCTATATCCCATAAAGAATAAGTTTCCTCTCCATATTTTATATACCTTAGCAGGCATCCTCCTATCATTATTATACCAAATAGCACACTTCCAATGCCCAAAAACGAAATAAATATCCTTACAACCATCCCTGTAATCCCCTGTTTTAGTTTTATAATAACCTCTTCTTGCTTTTTTTCAGCCATCTATATACATTCCAACCTGGATGATAAATGCTCAAGCAAGTGTAAATACCACAACCTACAAACAAAAATTTACAATCTATTACAATCTATTTCTCTCAAACCCCACGTAAAGCATCCCATCAAAGAAAAACCACCAGATATCCCTCCCGAATACCCACCAGTTTTTCCACATCCTGTTAGACCACCACAAATTATAGAAGAAAAAGACGTTCCTAACACTGGAGAAAAATTCCCACTTGCTTGAAATGTGAAAAATTTGCCTGGCACCTTTTTTAAACATTTAAAAACTTTTCTTACTCCCATAAAACTCACCTACAAAAAATTTCAAATACTAAAATACCTACATTTACCATAAATCCAAAAATTATTTTATATCTCCTCAATTTCACCGGAAGATTGAAATAGTTCCCTTCCCCTTTTTTTACTAAAAGATAAAACCAGGAAAAACCAACCAGATACCACAGAAAGAAAAAAACTACAAAAATTGGCTCAAAAACTAAGTCAATCCCATACCCTTCAAAATTCTTGCCCAAAAAAAAGATCCTAATGCTACTTGAAACAAAGGAGGAAATTGACTGAATAAACCACACAACTATTATGTGAATCAACTTATCCCCTGTTGTATCCCTACTATCAACTTCCCGAAAAGTAAAACGGTACAAATAACCCCATCCTAAAATATTGGTCAGGATAAAGAAAAAAATCAGAAAATATCTTACAAATAAAACTAAATTAAAATTCATATCACCTCCACCAACTCCCCTTAAAAAATAACTGACCATTATCACCGAACCAAAAATGCTAAACGTAAAAAGGTATATTCCCTGAGCTATTCTTTTCCTTATACCTTCACTTATACTCGGAAATTTAACCATTAAAATACTCCATATAAATAGAACCCCCCAATAAATTGCAAAACTTTGATATAAATAGCAAAAATAACTCTTTATTCCCTCTGGAATATTAATATAATCCTTTCCCCATGCAATCTCAAGGGGAATGGCTAAAAACCCAACAAAAAAGAGCTCCTTTACTGGAAATGCACTCATATAACCTTCAGTGAAATTGATCTCTGCATCCTCTCCCATCCCCACAAGATAAGGAGATAAAAATTTATAATCAAACATAATTAACAAAATAAAAATTAAAACCATTAAAATTCTTAAAGCAGCAAATTCTTCCTTAAACGAAAGGAATAAAAGTAGAGGAAAGATAAACAGGAAAAATACAATCAACCCCCCTAAATACCAGTCCACTCTTCTTTCTACATCCCCTTTGTCCAATTCTTAACCTCTTTCTTCTAATTTTTCATCCTCTTATAACTACTAATACAATCACATATACATTCATCATAGTTTCTTTTTGCAGTTTTTAAACAATCATGATAATTTCCATAACACCCCCGCCAAACTGCTAAACCTCCACCAACAATCTTTCCAACCACAAATCCCGCAGCAAAATTAGTTCCCCCTATTAAGGTAGCAATAGAACCACCAATAGCACCAGTACTAACCGTAAGCGCTATACTCCCTATATCAAAAAGTAGTTGGCCAACTACCACCACCCTTATAATACACCTATCAAATTTCTCTTTACAACTTTTTACTTCTCTTCTATAATTGTTTCCGCAAATTTTCATACACCACTTCTTAATAAATTCTGAAGAATCATCATTTCCCCCACCATCTTCCTCTAACCCTGTAAAATCTATAGAGTCAACCGGCCTATCCCCCACATACACATACAAATTAAAATCCCATTTATTTTTTACCTCATCCTCCCTCAAATACCTTATTCATTATTTTTATCACATCTAAAAAACGTAATAATTGTATAAACTACCTATATTAAGCTCCTTTAATGTTTTTAAAATCAACTCGGTTAAACTTCTTAAATATAGCATTTTCTATAATCGTCAGAAAAAACATAATAAAAGTATAGACATACATAACGATAGAAAAGTTAAATTTATATGTATACGATAATTCAAAAAAAAGCACGGAAATTGCTTGTAATAAAAAAGAGATAAATATTATAAAAGCAATTCCATAAAACCTAAATTTGGTTTTAAAAACCATTAATTGCAGTTGAAAACCTATGGTTACTCCAATTACAAAGGTTAATCCTAAAAATAGCAATACCAACAAACAACAAAATACTAAACTCTCTCTATTCTTAATAAGCAACGAAATAATCCTTCCAGCAGGAACAGCAATTGCAACTGCACCAAGACTAGAAAAAAAATTAACACACTTAAAATAATCCTTAGATTTAAGCTTTTTCCTTAACTTTCCCCAAAAAAAGTATAAATACTTAAAAAAACCTTTGTTTAGCACAAAAAACAAAAATAGCACTATATAAAGTATTATCATATCCACCATTAATTCCTTTTGCGTCCACTGAACACAACACAATTTGCGAAAAAAAAGAAAAATTACTATTAATAAATATGAAATTAAAAATAGATTTAAAACTGATCTGTGAAAAATTATCTCCCACTTCCACTTATTCTTAAGTTCCATACTTAAAATCTCCTATACCCAATTCCGTATGCATGTTCCCTCCAATTTGTATATCTCCCGGGTTCACAAATATCAAGCATCTTGTCATGACACACAAACCTGCAAAAAAGAAAAGCTGTAGACATACTTCCCCATTCCTGAGGAGTATAACCATCTATACAAAGTTCACCCAAAAAATCGGGGAATATCAATGAAACAGCAAGTCCCCACCATCTTCCTACAAAAAAACCTATTAAAGCCACTGGAACACGATTAAACCAAAATCTTTGTCCCCATGTACTTCTTCCATGACCTAAAAAATATCTGGAAAAGCATTCATATAAACATCTCCTTTCCCATTCATCCCTCTTCCTTTTACACTTACACCAATCTGGAACAAGTCCTTTACTGTCATATCCCATC
>JAMOQF010000023.1 GCA_027064125.1 Acidobacteriota bacterium | reverse complement strand
ACTACAAATTACTTATTTCAATGCTTGAGAAATACCGGGAACACTTTGAGGTGAAATGTGAAATTTTAAAGACACTTCCCCACCTTGTAAGTGAAGAGGATTATTATTCTCTTGTTGAAAAATACATAGTAAAGGAAAATGTGATATTTAGAGAGGCAATACTTGATGGGATTTTGAATGGTTTTAAAAGTGAAATTTTTAAAGATAGGGAAAAGGTTTATAATCTTGTAAACAAAATGCTCATAACAACTTCATATTTTAAGCCTCATTTTGGGATAAGGGATAAATATTACGAACTTTATAATTATCTTGAAAGTGTGAAAAATGATTGAGTTTATAATTGAAGTTTTGAGAGGTTGGGGAGTAAATTTTGGTTTTTTCAGGTTGGTTGACTATGTAACCTTCAGATTTATTATATCCATAATAACTTCAATTATTTTTGTGGTTTTGTTTGGACATAGAATTATCGTGGAATTGTATGAGAAGGGTTTCAGAGATGCCGGGGAGAGTTATGCCTCAATAGATATATCTTCCAAAAAGGGAACACCAACAGCAGGAGGATTGATTTTCATTCTGGCCACTTCCTTTTCCTCTCTAATATGGGCAAAGTGGAATAATGCCTTTGTTGAATTGTTATTTTTAGGGTTTATTTATTTTGGGATGATAGGAATGTTGGATGATTATCTTAAGGTCAGGTTCAAGTCTTCCCTTTTTGGATTGAGTGAGAAAGTGAAGGGTCTTTTACAACTTCTTTTTATAGTTCCCTTTTCATTTTTTCTCTTTTCAGATTTGTCCCCCATTCCCCACTTTGTAAGGCTTAAATTTTATATTCCATTTGTGAAGAATCCCATATTTGAACTCAATTATTTTCTATATGTTGCCTTTGGTATTTTTGTCCTTTTTTCAATTGTAAATGCTGTCAATCTGACAGATGGGCTTGATGGGCTTGCAACTGGCACCTCAATACCTGTTTGTGCTGTTTATATGGGGTTTTCATATATTATGGGAAATAAAATACTTGCTCCCCATTTTTTGTTTCCCCATATAAATGGACTTGGTGAGGTGACAGTTTTTCTTGGGGCACTTGTGGGGGGGCTTTTTGGATTTTTATGGTTTAACACATATCCCGCTGAAATATTTATGGGAGACACCGGTTCCCTTTCAATAGGAATTGTATTGGGGATGGTTGCTTTTTTTACAAAACAGGAGATGTTATTTCCCATAGTGGGTGGAATTTTTGTAATTACAATTTTTACCTCACTTCTACAGGAAAAAGTTGGTATGAAAATTGGAAGGAGAATTTTTACCAGGGCTCCCATACACCATGCCTTTATTTTGAGGGGAATTGCAGAACCTAAACTTGTCGTAAGATACTGGATTATATCCATTTTTCTTGCATTGATTGCTGCACTATCCATTAAACTCAGGTAAAAATGGGAAGAAAAAAAGGGATTAAAGTTAAAGTTGAAAAAAAAGCAATTTTACGTTTGAAGTTTTTCCTGTTTTTGATTACCTTGCTTTTGGTGATTTCACTTGTTCTTTATACCTATTTCTATTTCCATTTTTCGGTCATGGTAGATGGTGCCATATTAAAGAAAAAAGTGAGAAGGATACCTGAAATTTTATCCTCTCCTTCAATTTTGTTTGCTGGAGAAAGAATAGATCCTCCATTTTTAAAAGATATGCTTGAAAAGAGGGGGTATCTTTTTTCAAAGTCCCTTTCCTATGAAAATTCTTTTTATCCTGTTTTAAAGAAGAATAGAATTTACATAAGGAGTGAGAAAATCTGGGACAGAAGATATCCTTCAAAGGTTGTTAGGGTTGACTTTGAAGATGGTAAAATTTCAAGGATTTATGATTTGCTGGCTAAGAGATATGTTAAAAGATATTACATAATTCCGGAAGAAATAGGGTTTTCCAGAAAAAATTTTAAATTTAAATATATAAAATATGGTGATGTGCCCCAGGATTTAATATATGCAATTTTGTCCGCTGAAGATAAGAGATTTTTCAAACACTCTGGTATAGATTTCTGGGGAATTTTAAGGGCTTCCATAAAGAATTTGATTGCCGGAAGAATTGTTCAGGGTGGAAGTACCTTAACTCAGCAAATAGTTAAAAATCTCTTTCTATCACCTGAAAAAAGTTTTAAGAGGAAATTTAAGGAGGCATTTATAGCAAATATACTTGAAGAGCGTTTTTCAAAGAGTGAACTACTTGAACTCTATATAAATTTTGTATATCTGGGACAGGTTAATGGTTTTGAAATACATGGATTCAGGGAGGCTTCACAGATATTTTTTGGAAAGGATCTCAAATCCCTTTCCCTTGATAAACTTGCACTTCTTGCCGGGATGGTAAAATCTCCCATTAAATTTTCACCAATTCTCCACAGAAAAGATGCCCTTTCGAGAAGGAATGAGGTTTTAAAGTTGATGTATAAAAATGGTTTTATTTCGAAGGTTGAATATCTTTCGGGGATAAAAAGGGAGATTGGGCTGAATGTGAAGAAAATGGAATATATTGCCCCATATTTTGCCGACTATGTCTCTTCAAAGATTGGAGATGATGGGGGAATGGTTTTGACTTCACTAAATACTGAGATTCAGTTTGCTCTAAAAAGAGGTGTAAGAGATGGGTATAAAGAGATTCTGGAAAAACTTTCCCAATTGGGTGTGGATGGATTTCCTCAGGTGGCTGCAGTTGTTTTAAATGGGAAAAATGGAAATATTGTGGCGATGACTGGAGGAATTGATTATTTTTCTTCTCAGTACAACAGGGCCATTTATATAAGGCGTCAGGCTGGTTCAATAATAAAGCCCTTTGTCTATCTTTCATTACTTGAGAATAGTTTATCTCCCACACTGACAGTTGATGACCATCCGATTGTCTTTAGGTATGGTGGGAAGAGATATTTGCCTCACAATTTTAAAAATATTTACTATGGTGTCGTGGATATGAAAAGGGCACTTTCAAAATCAGACAATGTTGCCACGGTTAAATTTGCTTCACTAATTGGCTTTAAAAAGGTTTCAGATTTTATAAATGAACTTGGTTTTAAAAATAGGGCAGTACCATATCCCTCAGTTGCTCTCGGTACGATAGATGTAAGTCCAATTGAGATTGGTAGGGCATATACAATTTTTTTAAATGGTGGAGTTGAACTTGATACGACTTTTTTGTGGAAGAAAAGAAAGGTATTAAAGAAGGTGGCATCTTCTGAAAATGTAAAAAGGGTGTATAATATGATGGAGGAAGTTGTAAAAAGTGGTACAGCAAGGGGTTTAAGGCCTCTTTTAAAGTTTTTCCCCATAGCAGGTAAGACAGGTACCTCAAAGGATGGCTGGTTTGTGGGAATTTGCAATAATTTGATAACGGTTATCTGGGTGGGATTTGATGAGAATAGAGAACTTGGATTAAGTGGTGGTAGAAGTGCCCTCTATATTTACAGGGAGTTTTTGAAAAATTTAATGGATGTCTATCCCCTGAAAGTAAGAGATGGGCTTTAAAATTTCCCATTAAACATAAAGAATAATTTAAATAAATTTTTGTAAAAAAATATAAAGTTCCGGTAATGTCAATTTAATTGTGTAAGGCTCTTGAAACATCATGCCACCTAAATTTTTTGCCTGACACCTTCTTAATATCATTTTCAGGTCTGTCCCCACCTCCAAATTCCAGATCTAAAACTCTGCCTGACACCAATTTTAATTTCTAATTTTTTATTTGCCTAACATATTTGCCTGACACCTTTTCCAATTTTTACTCTGAAATTTGAAGAAGAAGTTGGTGAATAAATATTTTCTCCACTATAATCCATCAGATACAAAATTCTGTGTACGTTTCCCGCTATGAGCATTGCCTCAACTATTTCTTTGAAACTAAACACACTCTTTTTCTTGAGGGAAGAATCTCTGTCTTAAACTCTCCATTTTTTGTTTGTGGTATTTTTAACTCAATTTCTCCCAATATGGTTTTGGGAGTTCTTGTGTAATAACCGTTTGCCCTTGTTTGTTTATGCTCCATAAGGCATTTTTCCCTTTCT
>JAMOQF010000022.1 GCA_027064125.1 Acidobacteriota bacterium | reverse complement strand
TCTGTGTATGTTGCAATTATAGGTCAAACATCCTATGCTAAAAATTATGGTGTTTGCTTTAAAAACAGTTTCTTTACTTTATATCTTTTTTATTTTACCATTGTTCTTACCCTAAGTGTGTTTTTACTTTTTAGGTAAAGGGTAATTTTTTTAAAATCACTCTATTTTAACACACTTACAGGGATTTTTTTAGAGCAATCACGAAGATGGGGGCTTTTATCCCCCTTGAAAAAAAGTGGATTTTCTGGTAAAGTTTCTTATAAATATTGTGGAGGTTTTTTATGACAAAATTTGAAAAAATTAAGGAAATTTTGCTGGTAGAGAATGAAGAATTTAGAAAAATAGCCTTTAAGCACAGAGAACTTGATGAAGAGATAGAAAAACTTTCAAAGAAAAAATATTTAACCCCGGAAGAACAACTAAAGGAAGCAGAACTTAAAAAGCAGAAATTAGCCTTAAAGGATAAACTACTTTACTTTATTGAAGAATATAAGAAAAACCATCCCGAACTTTAATTTTTATGAGGAATAAATGATTGTAAAAGATTCATATCCCTTTGTGGCTCTTTTTTTTACAGGCATTTTAATTTCAATGGTCTTTCACATCACCATTTTAGTGGTTATATTTTTAATACTACTTCTATTTGTTCTTTTCTTCTTTAGAGACCCTGAAAGGGAAATACCTTCAGGTGACAATGTAGTATCTCCAGCCGATGGAAAAGTAATAAAAGTTAAAGATATAGAAAAGGGACCCTACAAAAAATATGTAGCAATATTTATGACAGTTTTCAACGTCCATATTAACAGATCTCCCATTAAAGGAAAAATCGTTGATTACAAGTATTTTGAAGGTAAATTCAAACCAGCCTTTGATGAAACTGCCTCAATTGAAAATGAGCACAATTTTATAACAGTTGAGGGAGAAAAGATAAGAATCATGTTCAGTCAGATTGCTGGAATAATTGCAAGAAGGATAGTTTTCTATAAAAAAGTTGGAGATTCACTAAAGAAGGGAGAAAGAATAGGACTGATAAAATTTGGATCAAGGGTTGACATCTATCTTCCTGAAAATGTAGAAATTTTAGTAAAAGAAGGTGACTGGGTAAAGGGTGGAAGTTCCATAATAGGAGAAATTCTGGAAGAATAATTAGGAGTTTTAAATGCCAGAAAAAAACATACTTAAAAAAGCAAAATCTATACCTAAAAGAGGGGTATTTATCATTCCTTCCATGTTTACCACAGGGAATATATTCTGTGGTTACTATGCTACCATTTCAGCCATAACGGGGGATTTTGATTTAAGCGCAAAGGCAATAGGGGTTGCAATTTTACTGGATGGGCTTGATGGAAGGATTGCAAGGTTAACAAATACAACAAGTGAATTTGGCATACAACTTGATTCCCTGGCAGATGCTATATCCTTTGGAGTTGCTCCTGCAATACTAATCTGGAGTTGGGCACTTAAGACCAATCATGTTCTTGGATGGCTTGCATCTTTCATGTTTTTAACCTGTGGAATAATGAGGCTTGCAAGGTTTAACGTACAGGGAACTACCCTTAAACACTTTGTGGGTCTTCCCATTCCGGCTGGAGCAGGTGTCATTGCGGCATCAATTCACTTTTTTGCAAAATATAAAATTTCCTTTTTGAGCAATCACTATTTCCCTACACTTGCAGCAATTTTTACAATATGTGTTTCACTCCTTATGATTTCTACACTGAGATATCCAAGTTTCAAATCGGTATTTCTAATTAAGGGAAGTTCCTATATGACAATTCTCTTTATATCTTTACTCCTTGCTGGAATCTGGTTTTACTCAAATGAAATTTTGATGATAATAGGTTGGGTCTATCTCTTTTCAGGACCCTTTCTTTCACTCAAAAGAGGTATTTTAAAAAAATGATGAAAAAAATTTTACTCTTTCTTCTTTCCTTTTTTCTTCTTTCATGTTCCCTATCTGTAAATCCCCATAAAAAGAGTGAAATAAAATACTTTAAAAATAATTTTAAATCCCACAAGTTCTCAAATGAGTATTTTACTTTGAAGGTAAAATTTATATTCAACCTCATGGATAATTTTGAAATATTTGATGCAGATATGAGAAGTATGAACATTTTGCCAATATTTGTGGAAATTGAAAAAGAAGACAAAAATTTAAAATTTAACTTTGAAAAGTGGGAACTAAAAGATGGAAAAGGGAGAAAATATAAAATCATAAAATTAAAAGAAGTATGGAAGAGGGTAAGAAAATTTTACAAAATAAGATTTTACAATAGACACATGACTGAAACTTTTAACGAGAAAATGAAAAATCTTCTGATCGAAAATAGTAATTTTAAAATCCTGAAGGGTTTCTTACTCTTTAATGTCCCGTCAAAATGCACCCCAAAAGACTTTTCCCGTTTCAGTATTAAAATTGAGGGGAAGTTAAAAGACAGAAAAAGAAAATGGGAAGTATCCAAAAAGAGATAGAATTAGTCTTAAAAATTTTAAAAAAATATTATAAAAATGAAAACCTAATTATTTTCTTTTTCTTCAAATATTTAAGCACCACACTACTTAAAACCATAATAAGTGGAATTTCCATATTAATCACAATATTTATTCTGTCATCTAAAATACCCTTTTATCAAATATTTCAAAACTTCAAAAATTTCGGAGGCCTACCGCCTTCATCTTTAAATGATGTAGTAAAAAGTATGACATTGTTTTCAACTATAACAACTTTTCTCACAATGCTTATTCAATCTATTTTAAACTCCTTTTTTGAACCTGCATTTGTCTCACCTTTTACAAGGAGAAACTATACATTCTCATTTAAAAATATCTTTGATGAATGTAAAAGATTTTTTAAAGCCTTTCTAAAACTGAATCTAATTTTTTTTCTTTTTGAACTCATTTTACTGCTTCCAACATATGCAATGGGATTTGAGTATTTCCTATCCATTTCTCCTCCAATTTTAATCGTGCTTATAACTTTTACTTTTATAATCTTTTTTTTCATAATGTTTTATATAGACCTTTTAAAAATCTCAAACACATATGGAGTTGAAAATGAACTTGTGAAAATCTATTTAAAAGAAAATTTAAGAGAAATAGGAAATATCATGCTCATTCTTTCAATCCCTCATTTTATAATTTTATCAATTGCTATTTTCTCAATTCTTTTAATTTTATCCAGAATCTTTTTTGCTATAGGATTTGCAATTCTAATTGGTATTGCACTAATTTTTGACATTTTAACCAATTTCCTTTTTACAATATACTTTTCAGTGTATACTTATTCCTTTGGAAATTTTTTAAAAAGAAAGGAGATGGAAATTGACAACTAAAATAAAATTCTTAGGAGCAGCAAAAACAGTTACAGGCTCAAAACATCTACTTACCCACAGAGGTAAGGAGGTATTGATAGATTGTGGCATGTTTCAGGGAGTAAAAAAGTGGAGACTTGTAAACTGGGAACCCTTTCCAGAAGATATAAATCTGATAACTGATATAGTAATTACCCACGCCCACATTGATCATACTGGATATTTACCAAGACTTTATAAATATGGTTTTGAAGGAAATATTTACTCTACACCTACAACAAAGGATCTATCAAATATAATGCTTGTGGATTCAGCCCACATCCAGGAAGAAGATGCAAAATTTGCAAATAAAAAGAAATTCTCAAAACACTCCCCTGCCCTTCCACTATACACAATAGATGATGCCCTTGGCGTTCTTGAAATGTATCAACCTGTGGAATATGGAATAGAAAAGGAAATCAACAATAATATAAAATTTAAATATTTTGATGCGGGACATATAATCGGATCAGCCTTTGCCAAGTTTACCTTAAAAAGAGAAAATGGAGAAAAATTAAAAATTTTATTCTCAGGAGATCTGGGAAGATATGGGGAACACATTTTAAAAGATCCTGAACCCGGGGATGGAGTTGACTTTTTAATATGTGAATCCACCTACGGAAATAGACTTCATAAACATGAAAATGTAGAAGAAAAGATGGCAGAGATAATTAATAGTACCTATCAAAGAGGTGGAAGGGTTATTATTCCAGCCTTTGCTGTTGGAAGGACCCAGGAGGTGCTATACCACATTGGTCAACTTCAAAAGAAAAACCTTATTCCCCTTGATATGAAGGTATACATGGATAGTCCCCTTGCCATAAAAGCCACAAGAATATCCTGCAACCACAAAGGAAATTTAAATCTTGAAGTACAGGAAAATGGTTTCGGGAAATGTCCCATTTACTGTAAAAATTTACACATTGCATCAACTGTGGATGAATCCAAAGCAATTAACTCCATAAGGGAACCAATAATCTTAATCTCAGCAAGTGGAATGTGTGAAGCAGGAAGAGTACTGCACCACCTTAAACTTGCACTGCCCAAAAAAGAAAATACTATACTTTTTGTAGGTTATCAGGCTGAAGGAACAAGGGGAAGAAGGATACTAAATGGAGAAAGAACAATTAAAATCCATGGTGAACATATACCTATTAATGCAAGAATTGAAGAAATAGATACCTTTAGCGCCCATGCAGATTACAATGAAATTTTAAAATGGCTAAGAACCTTTTCAAAACCACCTAAAATGACTTTTCTGGTTCATGGAGATCCCGATGCCATTGAATCTCTATCGCAAAAAATAGAAGAAAATCTTGGCTGGAAGACATATATACCAGATTACAAAGAAGAAATTATCCTTGATGAATTCATTTAATTCAAATATCTTCGATATCTTTAAAATTTTACTTAAACACTTTGGGCCACAATATTGGTGGCCCGCGAAAACCAAATTTGAGATAATAATAGGGGCCCTCCTTGCACAGGGGGTAAACTGGAAAAATGTGGAAAAGGCAATTTTAAATCTTGAAAGGGAAGATCTTTTAAACCCTCAAAAATTATTAAAAATAGATGATAAAAAACTTGCTCAACTCATAAAACCCTCAAGATATCCCTCCATAAAAGCAAAGAGATTGAAAAATTTAATCCTCTTTTTAAAAGAATTTGAGTTCAATTTGGAAAAAATAGAAAGGCTTGAAACCATTGAACTCAGAAAACTACTGCTGAAAGTAAATGGAATTGGTAAAGAGACAGCCGATTCAATACTTCTTTACGCTTTTAATAAAAAAATATTTGTTGTAGATGCTTATACAAAAAGAATTTTTGAGAGACATGGAGGAAAGATTAAATCCAGAAATAACTGGTATGAAGAACTCAGAATTTTCTTTGAAAAAAGAATACCTGAAAATGTAAATATCTACAATGAATTTCATGCCCTTTTTGTGCAACTTGGAAATAGTTATTGTAAAACAAAAAATCCCCTCTGTAAAAAATGCCCCATAAAAAATTTAAACTTTTTATAAAAAATTGAAACATTTTTCAATCTCAATTGTTTTAACTACCTGAAGGAAGAAAATGGTAAAAGCAAATATGGAAGATAAAAGAAAATTAAAGGATGAAAAACTGATGATGTTAATTAATTTATACGACGATAGAGAGGCTTTTGAAATAATTATGGACAGATATAAAAAGAAAATCCTTAATCTCGTTTTACGAATAACAGGTAATTTCCATGTGGCAGAAGAAATTTCTCAGGATGTCTTTGTCTCTTTATATTTAAATAGAAAAAGGTATGACATAAAGGGAAAATTTTCCTCCCTCATTTTTAAAATTGCCATAAATAAGTCCTTTAATTACTTAAAAAAGGGAAAGGAACTACCTCTTGATAGCGAAAAATTTAAATTGAGGGATAATTCTCTTACCCCATATGAACTGGCATTAAAGAATGAGAGGAAAAGGATATTTGAAGAAAACCTTCAAAAATTGTCTCCTGTGGAAAGAACGGCTCTAATACTCTACACTAAGGAGGGAAAAAGCTATAACGAGATAGCAGATCTGATGGAATGTTCCCTTCAATCTGTTAAGAACTTTATCCACAGGGGAAAATTAAAATTAATAAAATTAGTTGAGGAATCAACAAAAAAATCTTCTGGAGAAGAGAAAAATGTGTAAAGAATTTGAGGAAAAAATAATTGAAAAAAGAAAAAATGAAAAATTTGAAGATTTTCTACTTGAACATATTTCCATGTGCCCAAAATGTAGGGTGTTAAAAAGGAAAAATGAAGAGATAAATGATTTACTGGAAGAAATTACATATGTAGATACATCAAAGGATTTTAATGAAAAGGTATTTGAAAAAATAGATAGATTAGAAAATATGAATAATGAACATATAACAAATGGTGTAAAAGGCAAATTTTTATATACGATAGCCGCTTCCATTATACTTTTTTTATCAATTTTTCTGGCTGGAGTAGATGTAAACAAAACCAAAAAGGAAATGCCCTACTCCCTTTCAGACTTAAGGCATGAAAAGTTGTTGGAAGAAATTGAACAGGTAACAGAAAATAATAATTTAAGCCCTCTATCAGTATATGATGAGTGGCAGTTTAAAATGGATAACTAACACATTAAGGAGGTGTTTTATGGTTAAAAAATCGTTACTCTTAATTTTTATCTTTATCTTTTCATTTACATTTCTTGCCATTGCCCAGGGAATGGGAATGGAAGGACATGGCATGGGAATGAAGATGAAAGCCAGAGTGGGAGGAAATAACATACTCCCAACAGGAAAGTGGTGGAAAAACCCCAATATAGCCCAAAAATTAAACTTAAGTGAGGAGCAGGTAAATAAAATAGATTCCATCTTTCTCACATACATGGACAAATTGATTGACCTTAAAGCTCAACTTGAAAAGAAGGAATTACTCTTCAAAAATACAATTGTAAACGACAACTTTGACAGAGATAAGGTACTTGCACTATTTGATGACATAGCTGCACTTAAAACCAAAATAAAAAGAGAAGGTTTTCTAATGAAATTAGATATCAGGGATCAACTGACCCCAGAACAAAGAGCCCAACTTAAGACAATGAGAAAAGAACTAAAAAAGAGAATGTGGATGAAAAGACTGAAAAATAGAAGAGAAGGAAGAGGAAGAATGAGAAAGTAAAAGAGTAAGCGTGGGGGGGGATCTCCCCCCTCTATCCCCTTTCCTTCTCTTCCCTAACCCTTTTGATAATTTTTTCTAAATCTTCAAGTTCAAATGGTTTTTTAAGTACATTCCAGAAATCATAATTTTTATAATTAATCATTACATCCTCATCAGAATAGCCACTTGATACAACCGCTCTTACATTTGGATCAACTTTTTTTAGTTCCCTTATTGCATCCTTTCCACCCATTCCATTTTCAATCGTCAAATCCAGAAAGACCAGGTCATAGGGTTTTCCCTTTTTAAACTGGAATTTATACAATTCAAGGGCAGATTCTCCATCTCGTGCCACATCTACTTTACAATTTAGTTCTTCAAGCATGTCTTTAAAAACTTCTCTCACAAACCTATCATCATCCATAACAAGAACATTAATGGGCTCATTGGCCTTCACTTCAAAATCACCATCTGATTTAGAGATGACCTCTCCCCTAATGGGAATAAATATTTCAGCAGTAGTTTTCCCATTAGAAGAGTTTAGAAAGATCCTTCCACCATGATTTTTCAAGATTCTGTGAGATATGGAAAGCCCAAGACCTAAATGGCCACTTTTTGTGGAAAAATAGGGATAAAACACCCTGGGTAAAATATCATCTGGTATTCCTCCGCCCATATCTTCAACTGTCAATTTAAGATATTTTTTATTTTCCAATTCCTCAAAACTACACTCCAAAAGCACATTTTCACCATCTCCTATTGCTTCACAACTATTTACAATTACATTGTAAATAGCCTCATATATCTGAGTTATATCACAATTAAAGACCATCGTATCCGTAAGATTACAATGAATATCCACATTTACATTAAAATCCCTTTCAACATTTTCTTTTAACCTATTTAACATATCAAGGAAATCCTTCCATTTTATTTCTTTTTTGATACACCCTCCACCCTTTGCAAAAGTTATCAATCTGTTACTCATCACTTCAGCTTCTTCAATAATATCCTCAAGCCTGCTCAGAACTTTTTTACCCTTTTTATCGGCAACACATCCATTTAAAATAGAAAGAGAACCCTTAATTGAAAATAGTAGGTTATTGAAATTGTGGGCTATTCCTCCTGCAAAAAGTCCAAGAGATTCAAGTTTTCCCACTCTTTCAAGCAATTCCTTCTTTTTTATTTCTTCTGTGATGTTGTCAAGTAAAAACATTATAAGATTGTTTCCCGATTCTTCTTTAAATCCTATTATTTTTAAATTTAAATAAAGTTTTTCTCCATTCTTTACATAAACTCCACTATCCTTTAAAACTCCATCCAGATAGTTTCTATTTTTTATAATCTCTTCTATTTTCAATTTTTCAAATGAAACATCCTTCAAAATCCCCTTATAAACAATTGTTCTGCCTTCATATTTTACATCTGAAACATTAAAAAACTCCTTCGCACTTTCGTTGATATAAACAACCTTTCCATATTCATCCGTTATAATTATCAGGTTTTTAATATTTTCAAAAACCTTCTCTAAAAATCTTTTTCTGGATTCAATCTTGTCCTTTTCAAGTCTTTCCTTTGTTATATCAAAAGCAATACCTAAAAGATAAGATATATCTCCCTCTTCATTTCTATTTGGGATTATGGTCTCATAAATCCACTTAACATCTCCCCTTTTGGTTATAATCCTATATCTCCCTTCTACCATATCCTCAAAATAAAGTTTTTTTATTCCCTCTTTAAAAATAGGAACATCTTCACTAAAAATTAAACTATCCCCTCTACTCAGGAATTCTCTCCTACCATACCCCGTTACTCCCTTTACGTTACCCACACAAAATAGGTAATCAACCTTTTCCTTTTCATTTATTACACCGCTCCAACAATATCCATTTATTTTTTTTAAAATATTCCTGGTAATCTCCTCATATATTTTAAGGGTTGTCTCAATGGTATCAAAAATATTCTTTACATCAAATATTACCACAAAGTCCCCATCTTTCCTTTTCTTTATATCCATTTGCAGGATTTTGTTTGTGGATAAATTCCACTGTATGGAATAGAGTTTCCCCTCTGGAAGATTCTCCATTGATTTTAAGAGTTGGTTATACCTTTTTTCATTGGACAGATTTAAAATGAATTCCTTAAAGGAATCATATTCCCTACCAAAAAAACTCTCAAAAAATTTTTTACCTCTTTTATTTACAAAGGAGATTTTGTTGTTTTCCACAAATATAACAACTTTATTGAATTCATCAATGAGATCAAAGGATTCCTCCTTTATTTTGCTTAAATAAATATAACTCCTCAAGAGATTGAAGAAGTAAAGAGTTATAAAAAAAGAAATTAAAGTGAGACTTAGAAAAACCAATAAAACCTCGACATCTTTCATCTGCCTGAAAAAAATAAGAAAAATAGTGAAGGCAAATGAAAAAACAGTTACAAAAAAGAAAATTGAAAAATAAAGAAAAATATTGATATTTTTTTTAAACATCACATTTAAAAAATTTCAACCACGACTCTTCATTTTCATATTAACATAAATGAAAAAAGAAAAAAATTAAAAAAGAGATATATCTATAATTTTGTGTCTAAGGGATTATAATGGAGAAAATATTTATCCGCCAATTTCCTCTTCAAATTTCACAACAAAAATTGTAGAAAAGGGAAAAGGTGTCAGGCAAAATCGAAATTAAAGGTATCATGAAATTACCCACACACAATCCCCACCGTGGGTTTATAGGAAAGAAAGAGAAAAATTGAAAATTCAGGAAATTAGGCAATTCAGAATTTAGAGTAATTATTTAGTGTCAGGCAAGAAATTTAAGAAAAGTTTAAGGGCTTTTATGGCTGATAAGTAAGAGAAAAAAACCTGAAACTGGAAATCACTTAATTTTTTTTGCAAAAACCAACGATTAAAGAACGATTAAAGAAAATCTCTTTTTTCATCCTATAAATCTTCAGGGGGGTTTTGGGAACCATAAATGGGGACAGACCCAATTAAAAGAATATTTTCTCTTATTTCTTTCTTAAAAATACTCTTATTCAAAAATTAATCGCGGATTCTGGGAAGACCTCTTCCATTTTTTGTTCTTCACATTACCTCTTTTTTTTAATATAATTTCAACTTCTTATTTTTTTGAGGAGATTAGTTTATATGAATGTTTATGATGTTTTGAAGGAAAGAGGATTTATCTATCAGTGTACCGATGAGGAAAATTTGAGGAAGATTCTTGGAGAGGAAAAAATTTCCTGTTATATAGGTTTTGATCCCACGGCAGATAGTTTACATGTTGGAAGTCTTGTGCCCATAATGTCCCTTGTACATATGCAGAGAGCAGGTCATAAAGTTATAGTTGTTGTGGGAGGTGGAACTGCAAAGGTTGGGGATCCAAGTGGTAAAACGGAAATGAGAAAGATGTTGTCTCCAGAAAAAATTAAGGAAAATGCTGAAGGGCTAAAAAGACAACTTTCAAGATATATATCTTTTGAAGATGATAAAGCTATAATGGTTGACAATGCCACATGGCTTGATGATTTAAATTACATAAGTTTTTTAAGAGAAATAGGTAGACATTTTAGTGTCAATAGAATGTTAACTGCAGAGAGTTATAAAATAAGGCTTGAGAAGGGACTTTCTTTTCTTGAATTTAACTATATGATTTTGCAGGCATATGACTTTTATGTTCTTGCAAGGGATTACAATTGTATTTTACAGATGGGGGGACAGGATCAGTGGGGAAATATTGTTGCGGGAATTGACTTAATCAGAAGGATGTTGCAGAGAGAAGCCTATGGACTTACCTTTCCACTTATAACAAATGCAAGTGGGGAAAAGTTTGGAAAAACTGTCGCTGGTGCCGTGTGGCTCGATGAAAAGAAGACTTCACCTTTTGATTTCTATCAGTTCTGGAGAAATGTTGAAGATGCTGATGTTAAAAGGTTTCTGGGGCTTTTTACCTTGCTTCCCATGGAAGAAGTAAAGTATTTAGGAACTCTTCAACCACCACTCATAAATAGGGCTAAGGAAATCCTGGCATATGAAGTTACAAAGTTAACCCATGGAAGGGAAAAGGCACGTAAGGCCTATTTAAGTGCCATATCCCAATTTGGTATGTCAGATCCTGAGGGTAAAATTAAAACCTCCTCTGATATAGTTGAAATTAAAGAAGAAAGCGAAGATATAATCCCATCTGTAGATATCAAAAGAGAGGAACTCAATTTGCCCATATCTTCACTTCTTGTTGAAAAAAAGGTTCTTTCTTCAAAGGGGGAAGTTAAGAGGTTAATTTCTCAGAATGGAATTTCAATAAATGGGGAAAAGGTAAGTAGTTTTAAGTCAACTTTAGATGAGGGTGCCTTTAAAAATGGAGAGGCGATACTTAAGATAGGCAAGAAGAGAATTTACAAATTGAAATTAATCTAAATTTTTAAGAGGTGATAAGATGAAAAGGTTTATTTTTATTACTTTTGTTTTTTCCATGTTTTTTACACTTATATTTTCCCAATCAGATGTTGCAAAATATGAAAAATATAAACTTTTAAAAAGAGAAATAAAGGAAGTAAAAGAGAGAAATGCCATTGAGAGAAAATTCCCATTTATGAAGGTTAAGAAGTTTAAATTGCCTGATAAAAAGGTATTGACCCTTGATTTTTCAAAAATTGAGCATCCCAGTAAAGTTGAAGAGTTTAAATCGGTATTTCACTTTCCTCCCATTAGACAGTGGTGGGCAGGCACCTGCTGGTGTTATTCAACCATTTCATTTCTTGAATCGGAAATTTACAGACTTCATCATAAGAAAATAAAACTTTCAGAACAGTACATTGTCTATTATGAATATGTTGAAAAGTGCAGAAGATTTTTTGAGAGAAAAGGGGATTCCTATGTGGATCAGGGATCTGAATCCAATGCTGTCATTAATAGGATGAAAAAATATGGACTTGTTAGGGAAAGTGATTATACTGGACTTGTCCCACCTTTTAAAGTAATAGATCACACTCCAATGTTTAAAGAATTAAAAAGTTATCTGGAATATGTTAAGAAAAACAACTTCTGGGATGTGGATAGAAATATTGAATATGTAAAGTCAATTTTAAACAAATATATGGGGAAACCTCCATCAGAAATAGTGGTGGATGGAAAGAAAATGACTCCACTTGAGTTTATGAAAAATGTTGCAGGTCTAAATCCAGATGACTATGTGGATTTTGTGTCCACTTTAAAGGAGCCATTTTACAAACAGATTGAGTTTAAGGTGCCAGACAACTGGTGGCACGATAAGAGTTATTACAATATACCCCTTTCAGATTTTTATTCAGCCATCTTAAATTCCATAAAAAATGGTTATTCCGTTGCAATAGGTGGAGATGTGTCTGAACCGGGGTATAATGGCTTTTTAGATATTGCAATAGTGCCAGACTTTGATATTCCATATCAATATATTAATCAGAGTTCAAGGGAGTTCAGGATTTACAACAAGACAACCACAGATGATCACGGGGTTCACCTTGTGGGATATACCCACTATAAAGGACATGATTGGTTCTTGATAAAAGACTCTTCAAGAACTGGCCAGAGGGGAATACCAGGCTATCTCTTTTATAGGGATGACTATGTAAAACTTAAAATGCTTTCCTTTATGGTTCACAAGGATGCAGTAAAATCACTACTTGAAAAAATTAAAAAGGAAAATAGCAAAAATAAATGATAAGGAAATTTCTAATTTTTCTATCAATTGTTGTGTTTTTTACATTTTCCTCTTCCCTGATTTTTGGGGAAGGGGAAAATGTTTTAGTGCTTGATGCCGGACATGGGGGGAGTGATACAGGTATTGTAAAAAATAACTTTGTTGAGAAAAACATTGATTTGAGAATAGTTAAAATAATCGGGAAAAAGTTGAAGGATAAGGTTAAAGTTGTTTACACAAGAACAGGTGATGTGGATGTATCACTTGAAAATAGGGTGATTACTGCAAACAATTCCATGGGAAATTTATTTATATCCATTCACTGTGGAGCCTATTTGAGTGCTGAAAACTTTGGGCTGATATATATTTTGAATGGAAATGACATCCAGAACACATCTTATGGTTTACTTGAGCAAAAAATTGGAGATAAAACTGTGAAGTTTTTTCCATTCAATATAGCGGGTTATTACTTTTTGCCAAAAAGCAGGGAGTTTGGAACATCTCTTTTGAAATCTTTAAATAATTTTTATGGAAAGAACTTTCTGGAAAATCCCATTCAATTGAAATTGAGAATCCTTGAAAATATCGCAATGCCCGGAATAGTGATAGAGGTAGGAAATTTAAATTCGAAAAATTTTTCTGATACAGATGATTGGTATAATACCATTTCATCTATAATATGCGATAAAATAATAGAATTTTTTAATATAAGTGATAAAAACAATGAATAGAAGGAAAAAGAATATAATCATACTTTTATCAATAGTTTTTGGTATTCTTTTATTATTGGTCTTAATATTAAGAGAGAAGGAAGAGTATAAGAAAATATCCCATGAAGAGAAAAATATTTCTTTATTAATTGAGAATAAGAAGAATTTAAGTGGAAAGAATATTAAGAAAACTATGGTAAAACTCTATTATAAAAATGTTTTTTTTAAAGGTGGTCCCTTGAAGGTTATAACTCCAGAGGTAAGGGAAGTAGAAGGAAGTGAAAATTTCAGGGAATTTGCACATATTCTTTTTAATGAGTTGAAAAGTAAACCTAAGGGTAGGGGATTAAGAGAAGTTATACCTGAAAATGCTATTTTAAAGCAAATTTTTAAGAAAAATTCCACACTCTTTCTCGATTTCTCACCAGAAATAATACCCCAGAAAGGTACTGATATTTTAGGAGAAGTGGCAATAGTTTACTCAATAGTAAACACCTTTTCAGAGAATTTTATTGATGTTAAGGGAATAAAAATTTTAATTGATGGAAGAGAAAAAAAGACATTTTCAGGACATCTCGATATTTCTGGAACTTTAAAGTTTAACTCCGATTGTGTTGCAGGTAGTGGAACTGGAAAGGTGATAGAGGAGGAGAATTTAAATTGAAGAAAAACTTACCCATTGGCATTTTTGATTCTGGAATAGGTGGACTTACGGTTTATAAGGTTTTAAAGGAGACATTTCCATATGAAAAATTTATATATCTTGGAGATACTGCGAGGGTACCTTACGGAATTAAATCCCATGAGACCATAATTCAATATTCTGTGCAAAATGGGAATTTTCTCCTGAAAAAGGGAGTAAAAATGTTGGTTGTAGCATGTAATACATCCTCTGCCCATGCCATTTCACATCTTGCAGATGAGTTTCCAGTTCCCGTTATAGGTGTGATAAAATCTGGAGTTAAAATGGCCTGTAAAATAACAAAAAATAAACGCATTGGTGTGATTGGCACTCCTTCTACAATTGATAGTAAAGCATATCAGAGAGGAATTAAAGAAATTTTACCAGATGCCAATGTTTTTTCAAAGGCATGTCCACTTTTTGTTCCCCTTGTTGAAGAGGGCTGGATACACCATAAAATTACAAGGGAAGTGGCTGAAATTTATTTAAGTGATCTAAAGAAAAAAAACATTGATACCCTGATACTTGGATGTACCCACTATCCCCTTTTAAAAGATGTAATAGGTGAAATAATGGGGAACGATGTAAAACTTGTAAGTTCCGGTGAATCCATAAGAGAAGATTTAATAAACCTTATGGAATTACTTGATTTGAAAAGTGAAGACAAAGAAATAAAAGAAGATTTATTTTATGTTACCGATTCTGTGGATAGATTCAAAAGTGTTGGAGAAATTTTCTTAAATGGAAAGATAAAAAATATTTATCACATAGATTTAAAGGTTACATTTGAATTTAAAGAGGAGTAGGATATGAGAATTGATGGTAGAAATAATTATTCCTTAAGGCCCATAAAAATAGAACTTGACTATTCCAAATATGCTGAAGGTTCTGTTATGATTTCCTTTGGAGATACAAAGGTTTTATGCACTGCTTCAGTTGAAGAAAAGGTTCCTCCCTTTTTGAAAAACAGTGGTACAGGGTGGATAACCGCTGAATATTCCATGCTTCCCAGGGCTACTGAAACGAGAAACATAAGGGAAAGTTCTAAGGGCAAACTTTCAGGTAGAACACAGGAGATTCAGAGAATCATTGGAAGGGCTATAAGGGCTGTAGTTGACTTGAAAATTCTTGGAGAAAAGACAATTTTTATAGATTGTGATGTGGTGCAGGCAGATGGTGGCACGAGAACAACATCAATAAATGGTGCTTTCATGGCCACACTGCTTGCGGTAGATAAACTTCTTAAAAATGGGACACTTGGCAAATCTCCCATTAAAAATTTTCTTGCCGCTATAAGTGTTGGTGTGGTTAATGGGGAGGTGATGCTTGACTTAAATTACCACGAAGATTCAAATGCCTGGGTTGATATGAATGTTGTGGCTACTGAAGATGGAAAATTTATTGAACTTCAGGGAACTGCTGAAGAAGATCCTTTTCCTGAAGTTACACTTTCTGAGATGCTTGAGGTGGCAAAGATGGGAATTGGAGAGATAATAGAGGTGGAAAAGGAAGTTTTAAAGAATAGAATAGATCTTGATAAGATTATTGTAAAATGAGATTACTTGTTGCGACAAAAAATAGGGGTAAATTCTTAGAAGTTAAGGAATACCTTGAGAGATTCTTTGAAGATATATATTTTCTCAAGGATTTTGAAAAACTTTCAAAAATTGAGGTAATTGAAGATGGTAAAACCTTTTGTGAAAATAGTTTGAAAAAGGCTATTACCTATAGCGAACTTATAGATTTTTTGGTCCTTGGGGATGATTCGGGGTTGGAAGTGGATTTTTTAGATGGATTTCCAGGGGTAAATAGTTCAAGGTGGGCGGGGGAAGAGAAATCTGATAGGGAAAAATACATGCTTTTACTTGAGAAATTAAGGGGAGTACCAGTTGAAAAAAGGGGAGCGAGATTTGTTTCCTGTATGACACTTGCAAAAAGTGGAAAGGAACTTTTTTCTGTAAAGGGAATATGTAGTGGATATATTCTTGAAAAACCTGTGGGGGAGGGGGGTTTTGGGTATGATCCCATTTTTTATGTTCCAGAACTTAAAAAGACCTTTGCCCAGTTGACCCCTGAGGAGAAAAATAAAATAAGCCACAGGGGCAGGGCACTTAAAGAAGTGGCGGAGAAATTGAAGGGGATGAGGATTTAGGAGTTAAAATTTAGTTTTTTTATTGATAATCTCCCATTTCATAGAGATGTTCTTTTAATTGAATGAAGTAGTTAATTATACCATTCATCCCAAAGGTTTCTTTAAATATATATAATGGAGAAAATTTCTGAATATCAGGAATATTTAAAGCCCGTGGAGAAATGTCTTCTATTCCACCATATTTATATTTTTCTAAAAGTAAAAATGTTATATGTTGGATATCTTTTCCATGTTTTTCTATCTCACCTATGTATTTATTTAGAACAAATTTTACTCTTTCATCTTTCGTAATTAATGGAGCATTAAATACAATTCTTGCGATTATATCAAATCCATCAACGTCATTGAGTTTATCCAATTCTCTTACAAAATCTATATCAATATTTTTCTTTTTTAAATTCTCAATAAACTCATGTCGTTTTTTGTCATCAATCCATATCTTTTTTAATTCATCCAATGTATGAACTTCTTTTTTTAAATTGTCTTCCACATATTTTTTATATTCTGCATAAGAAATGTAATTCCCATCAAGTTCAATTTGTATTTCTTCTTCAATTACTACATTTACTCCTTTAAGAATTATTTTTTTAGCCTTTTTTTTGATTGTTTTTAGTTTAAATTCCAAATCTTGTGAGTTTGGAACAACTTTTTTATTTAATGGATAATATCCATCTTTACTTATTGTTATCTTTAAGAACTCATTAGAAGGCAATTGGTATAAATGAAAATAGCCATTGGTATCACTTATAGTTGATTTACTCCATCTTCCAACTTTAATGGTAATATTTGCGTTATCAATTGGATTTTCTAAATAATAATCATATACAAAACCTGTTATTTCTTTATCAAATGGTTTTTCTGGTATTTCTTGGGTAAAAGAAGGAGGTTTTGGGATATCCCATTCATCAATTAATCTTGTAGCATTTGTAAAATCTATTATCCTAAAAAATCCCTTACCTGGAGCAATTCTTGAACCTCTTCCAATAATCTGTTTAAATAAAACTCTTGAAGAAATAGGTCTCATAAAAACAATATTTTTTAAATGAGGAATGTCTATTCCTGTAGAAAGCAAATCAACAGTGGTTGCAACCATTGGATATGGTCTTTCAGCATCTCTAAATTTAGTTAAATCATCTTTATCTTCGTAAACAATCTTTGTTGCAAAATTTTCACTTCCTTTTAATCTATTTAAGGTATCTCTTATAGATTCTGCGTGAATTGTATCAACACAAAATACAATTGTTTTTGAATATTCATCTTTTGTTTTTTTTATGAGGTCTAAAAATTTTTTGCACATAATTTCTGTTCTATCTGGTAGTGTAATCTCTCGTTCAAACTCAGAAGGCATATAAAAATCTTTTATATCTTCATCAGGATTAATTTCATCATCATAGATAATTTCTTCTGCTTGATCTATACTAACTCCGATTTTATCTAAATTTGTAGTAATTTTGTAAATCTTATATGGGACTAAATACCCATCTTCAATAGCTTGAGCCATTGAGTAAATAAAAACAGGTTCTCCAAAATAGTCATATACATCAATATTGTCCTCTCTTTTTGGAGTAGCAGTCATTCCAAGATGGTAGGCATTCTCAAAATATTCTAAAATTTCTCCCCATTCTCCATATCTTGAACGATGGCACTCATCAATTATTATTAAATCAAAAAAATTTCTTGGAATAGTTTTATAAAAATCATCACCATACAAAGTTTGATAAGTGGAAAAATAAACCTGTCTATTTTTGTTAAATTGTTTTGATTGTATTTTAAATCTTGCCTGTCCGAAAGGTTCATAAAAATCGTGAGCCTGTTCTCTTAAAAAAATTCTGTCTGTTAGAAACAAAACCCTTGAAAAATAATGACTTTTTAAAAGTTTCCACACAACTTGAAATGAGGTAAATGTTTTTCCTGTGCCAGTTGCCATTGTTAATAAAATTCTTTTTTGTCCTTTTAAAATTGCTTCTATTACTCTTCTCATTGCAACTTCCTGATAATTTCTTAATTTTTTATCAGGTGTTGTATAAAATGGATATTCAAGCGGAGATATATTTTTATCTATCAGGCCTTTCCACTCTTTATAAATTTCATAAAGTTCGTTTTTTGATAAATAGTCATTAACTTTTTCAGTTTTAGGGATTCTTCTATCGTATAAAATGATTTCTTTTCCATTTGTTGCGTAAGCAATAGGCACATCTAAAAGCTCTGCATAATCTTTAGCCTGAGTAATACCATCTTCTGCAGGCTTTTCTTCTGATTTTGCTTCGATAACGCAAACAATGACATTGTTAACTTTTAATACATAATCTGCATATTTTTTTATTGGCTTTATTTTTTCGTATTCCTCACCTTTTACATAAAATCTATCTTGTTTTATAACATATTCTCTTTCAATATTTTCTTCTGTCCACCCAGCTTTTTTTAATTTTGGCTCAATCAATTTTGCTTTAGTTTCTGCTTCATTAAGTGGCATTGTTTACCTCAAATTAAAATTATTCTGTAAGAGGAATAATTTTCTTTAACCATTGTTTTGCTTTTTGTAAATCATCTTTTTCCAAATAATATTTAACCCAGTCTGCATTATTTTTTAATGATTCAACTTTCATCTCTTTAATATGAGGTAGTTTCCACGTTGGTAGTTTATTAATAATATAAAAAAAACTATTTTCAAAGTCATTTGGGAAAAACCAATCATTATCTACTATTTTAATTATTTCTGTTTCAAGTTCGTAGGATGAATAAACTTTATCATTATTTATGTTCCAGAATTTAAATAACCTAATCAATGGTTTAATTATAAAGTTATTACTGTTATCAACTATTTTAAGTTTATTATTTAAATCTTTAGGATTTGTTTCTGTCCATTCATTTTGTATGTTTGGGATATAATATAAAGAGAAAAAGGATTTTATTGCAGGAACCAAATCAAATTTTATATGATTAAGTTCTAAAACAACTGTGGGAAAATCCTTATATATTTCAGATTTAGAATAATAATTTTTTGCAAACATCTTCAACTTATTTCTATATGTTTCTGGTAAGTACTTTCCATGATTGATATTAAAAATTATCATGATATCAATATCAGAATTTTTGTCAAATTTTCGCGGCAATATTGTGTTTCTTGTATATGAGCCGAATAGTTCTATGTTTAAAATTTGATTCCCGAAATAAGATTTCAACCTTTTTCTAATTGAGTCAACAGATGTTTTAATTTTTTCTCTTTCTGGTGAATCATAACTAATAAATAGTTGTTCTGATAAAACTTTAAGAAGATTATTGATTGTTGCCATCTTTTAAACCTTTTTTAAATTTTTTACTAATTCATTGTTAATTTCTAATATATCATTATTATCTTCATCTCTTCTTAACCAATACAACCATTCTGGGATTAAAATTAACTTCAATCTATTTTTTTCATAAATATAATCTTGAATTTGCCTACATTTAAATCTTAATTCAATGTTTGAAAATTTATTTATGCTTTTACATATATCTAATATTTGATTATCTACTATGTTATTACTTTTAATTTGCCTATGCAATTCATAAGCGTATTCAATAAGTAAAAAGTATAAAGGGAATGAAGATAAAAACAATATAGAAACAGCTTCTTTAAAACTTGGATTAAAGTGAAATGCAATAAACACTTCCGAAATAAATATAACGATAATTAGAACTATTAAGAAATTTCTATATCTTTCTTTAAGTCTTCTATCCCATACAATATTTGTTCTTTGTGCTAAAAGAATATTTAAAAATTTGTTTCCACTATCTCCTATAGGATACCAATCTTTAAGTTTTTTTAAATCTCCTTTAAATTTTTTAGCTCCTTTATTTATTTCTTCTATAGTAGGTTCTTTCAAAAAACAAAATGTGTTCTTATCTAATTTAAAAAGTTTTGTATCAAATTCTTCTTGGGTAGATGCTCCTAAAGAAATGTATTGTTTTTCCAAAATTCTAAAAATAAAGCTTATAGCAATCCATATTAAAGATAAAATTACTATAAATGACAAATCTAACCAATTAAACATATTTTTATATGATTCAAATTCATTCAATGATTTTAATTTAGCTAAAATAAATAAAATAGGAATTACCATACTTAATATTAATCTCCAATTTTGCCATCTTTTTGCTACTTTATAATAATATCTTTGAGCTTTTAACAATTTAATAAATTCTTCTTTATTTTGCTCTGGAAAAGCATAATTAATATTTTTACTCATAGTTAGGAAACTCCATTCCAAAAACTTCTTTAAGTTTATTTATTGCTTTTTTATGCTTTTGTTCTTTTTCAAATTCATAAACTTCATAAATTTTTATTTCATCATTTCTGGCTTTTTCTGAAATTTTATCTTTAGCCTCAGAATTAAGATTATTGATATTTCCTTGAATTCCTTTTGGGTCATAAACTGGGTTATAGATAGCAGATTGAAGATAATCAAAAAAAATCCATAAATTTAATAATTTATTATCTGTCAAATTTTTTTCTTCTAAAAAATTTAATACTATATTTTCAAAGAGGTAAGAACCTATAAAATTAAAATTTTTTCTTTTCCAATACTTTAATAATCTTATGAATTCAAGAGCTTTACCATCTTGCTTTTGATTTATATTTGTTACTCTTTCTTGGTCTATTCGTGGGTCTGTTTTTTTCCAA
>JAMOQF010000021.1 GCA_027064125.1 Acidobacteriota bacterium | reverse complement strand
GCAAATAATAGAAATGAGAATCCAAATTGAGACCAGATCTGGACTGTGAAAATGAAAAGGGCCTTTTTCTTTTATTAGCCTTTAATGGGAATATAGGGTGGGCAAGTAAAAAAGTGGTAAAAAAGGTTAAAGTATCACTTATCTCTGGAAGTCAAGTCTAAATAGGTCCCGGACTGAATTACATCTTTTGGAAGTTTATTTTTAAATTTTTTTAAATTTTCAATTAAAATTTTTGCCTTCTGGGGATCTGTGGCAAAAAAGGTTACTTTGTTTTGACCGCAAACTACATTGTTTTTAATCTTCCACTTGCCAACTTCAATCCAATTTTCTGGAATAACGTTTTTAAACCATCCTTTGAATATTATTATTATATCTATCTTTTTTTGTTTTAATCTTCTTTTAAAAATGGAAAGTTTATAAGGAAAGGGACACGTATATTTATAATCACGCAGTTTTGGATTGATTTTATTATCTGCAAGTCCAAATAAATCGATACATTTTATATCTGCAAGGAAGTTTGTGGCTCCTATGTCATTTAGTGCAACAATTTTTCCTTTATAAAACTTCTTTAAAAACAATCCCATATGATATTGCTGCTCGTATATGTTCTTGGTTGCTATAACTGACTTCCTCGCTCCATTAACCCCTCTATAAAGTAAAAGTAAACCACAAAATATTATGAATAAAACAAAAATTTGCTTGAACTTCTTGGTTATTAGTTTGTTTGTAGAAATTTTTTTATAATAAATTGAAATGATAAAAATGGATATTGCAATCAGATATGCCTCATATCTATACAGCCATCCAATTCTTGCAAACTGGATATGAAGAAGGAAAATGGGAAGATAAATAATAGTAAAGATTACACCTTTTTTTTCCTTTCCTTTTATTAAGAGTAATGTAGAAAAAATTATTCCTGAAAGAACTATGAAAAGTTGGGGGGCAATTAGAATATTTTTTAACCATGTAAAAAGATATTTGACTATGTCATGTAGATTGTTTAGTGGTGGTTTGTTTCCCTTTATTAAAATAGAATTGGGTAAAAAATACCATCCTTTGTGAATTGAAATCAGTCCGTAGATAATAATTGGAGAAAGTCCTGTAAGGATTAGGAAAAATGAAAATTTAATATTTTTTCTTAAAAATAGGATAAGGACAGATACCACAAGTATAATAAATAAACCCTCATATCTTACTGCTGTTATAAGTGGTGAAATGAGAAGTAGATATTTTTTAAATGTAACGTTTTCTACTTTTTCAGAGAGGTATTTTTCCGCGAAATATATGAAAGTAATGTCTATTAAAATTTGTAGAACATGTTCTTCACCGGAAAGGATTAATGGATAAAGTGGAGTTAAAACTATAATTGCAATTAGTGTTAAAAAAATTTCTTTTTCTGTAAAGTTTTCTCTCTTTAAGAGTTTGAAAATGGTATATATCAGTAGTATTCCAGAAATTAAGTTTAATATTAATGGGGAAAGTTCATTTACTCCAAAAAGAAAATATGTAAAAGAGATGAGAAGCGTCCAGATAAGAGAAGAAGAGGTGGATGTAAAACCATATTTTGTTACTCCCCACACTCCATGTAGTGCAAAATTTTTGGCCACAGCCATGTGAATATATGCATCATCAAGGGCGTATATTAGATGTTTTTCACATAAATGGTATGATAAAAAAATAAGAATGAGGGTAGATGTCAAAAAAAACAAAATGGAAAAATATAAACTGAAATTACTTTTTACCATCTTTATCTTCATGGAAGATATCTTATCATTTTTTCATTTTATTTCAAGGGAGGTTCTTTATCCCTTTTCCAACTTTTGCAAACTTTCTTGAACTTAGTAATAAAATTTCCTTATTGGGCGTATTGTAGAGATGTAAAAAAATTTTGTATCCAGTAAATAAAGTAAATAAGATAATCTAAAAAAGAGGGCTTTTAATTTTGCCTTATTCCAATTCCCTCTCATCAGAATTTCAACCTTATTTTTCATTCCACATCTAAAGACCTTCAATAAACTTATAGAAAAAAAGAGAATTTTTGCTTTAATCATTGGTTTTGCCAGAGAATTGTTAACTTGCCAGAATTTAATTTGTTTTTTTATTTGCCTGCCCTAAAAACCTTCTAAAAACTTGAAAAAACAAATAGTGCCAGACAAAAAATCTTTCTCTTTTTCAGGTATGTCCCCAACTTTTTTATTTAGATCTTGCCTGAGTCCAATTCCAATTTCATACACCAGATTTTTTGCCTGGCACTAAATTCCTTTTTTTAAATCAAATGTTTAAAATATTTTTTCTTGAAAGTAAAAAATTCATTGATGTAAAATTGCAAACTATAAAACTATTTCAAAATTTCGGGAGGTAATATGAATTCTTTTTTTAAAAAAGTCCTCTTTTTTTCTTTTCTTTTTCTTTTTTCTTCTTTTTTCCTTTTTTCTTCAAGTGATTTTGGTGGGACTGTAATCTTCCCTCACTTGAATTCAAAAATTAAAAACAAACCTCTTTTTTTAGCCAATTGCGTTAGGGATAAAAATCTGATTCTTTTAAATAGTGCAATTTTTGATCCTTTAAAAGATGGAGAACCAGATTTAAGTATATATATTGAAAATAGGGAGAAATTTTCTGGAAATGAAAAAGAGTACTTTCTGATTCAATTTAAGGATAAAATTACACCACTTGATAAGAAAAAACTCATGGATTTTGGATATAAAATCTATTGGTATGTGCCAAATAATGCACTTCTTGTTGGTGGAGATTCCAACTTAAATAAGAAGGCAATTGATTTAAAGAATATCAGATGGATAGGTGAATATCAGCCTGGATTTAAAATCTCAGATGAAATAGCATCTTTTTTGACAAATAAAGATTACCCTTTTGATACAAAGGTTCCTGAACTTGGGATTACACTTTTTGATAGGATTGAACTTTCTCATATTTTGGATTATCTTGTTAGAGAATTTGGAAGTGATAAATCTTTTTCCTATCAAGTAGATTCAACAGGTTTATTTATTAAAGTCGAAATTTCCGATGAAAATGTCAGGGAGTTTATCCATTCAATAGCAAATATTAAGGGTGTGTTAGCGGTGGATGTAGTTCATGAAAGAACCTTAAAAAATGACAACTCCATGTGGGTTTGTCAGGGTGGGGATACTTCAACACATGCAACTCCCATTTTTGACCATGGTATTATGGGACAGGGGGAAATTGTAGGTGTTACAGATAGTGGTATTAGGACAAGTAGTTGCTTTTTTATAAATGCAGAGAATGACGATCCCATTGCAAGTAATTATACTTCAGTCCCCCCACCGGGTAATGTTAATTTTGATTTAACCTATAGGAAAGTAATTGGCTACAATGTTTTACAGGGGGCAGATTTTGGAGATGAAGAATCCAATCACTATCATGGGACCCATGTATGTGGAAGTGTAGGGGGGGATGATATAAATACTCTTGCCACCACCACAGATCCCGGACATGATGCAGGGGATGGTATGGCACCTCTTGCAAAAATTTTCTTTGAAGATGCTGGCGCAGAAAATAGTGGTGGTTTGTTTATTCCTGCCGTTTATGACCTCTGGCAACAGATTTATAATGTTGGAGCAAGGATTTCTTCAAATTCCTGGGGTGGTGGCAAAGGAGGTTATTACGATTCTGGATGCGTTTTTACAGATTATTTCACTTATTTAAATGAAGATTTTCTTGTATTTTTTGCCGCTGGGAATGCTGGACCTCTTGGTGATACGCTTGACTATGAGGCAAATGCTAAAAATATTGTTACAGTAGGAGCAACTAAAAATGGTTCCACGGGGGCTATGGATGTGGCAAGATTTTCAAGTAAGGGGCCGGCTGGTGATGGTAGGACAAAACCAGATCTCTGTGCACCAGGAGAAGATATAATATCTGCGTATGGGGGAAGCGATTGTGCCACATGGAGTATGAGTGGGACAAGTATGGCTACTCCTACTGCTGCAGGGCTTGCTGCACTTGTTAGATGCTATTACGAACAGGGATTTTATCCAACTGGAGAAAAAAATGATAGCGATGTTTTGCACCCTTCAGCGGCACTCGTTAAAGCAACCCTTATAAATTCCTGTGTAAATATGACTGGAAGCAATACATCTGGTGGTTTGGGAAAAGAGGATGCCCCCAGCAATGGACAGGGTTGGGGTAGAATAACCCTTGACAATGCCCTTTATTTTTCTGGAGATAGTAGAAAGTTAATTGTATATGATTGTAGAAATGGTGATGGGATTACCACGAATATGG
>JAMOQF010000020.1 GCA_027064125.1 Acidobacteriota bacterium | reverse complement strand
ACTGCAAATAGAAATTTTAAGGGCAGGATGGGAAACAAAAATAGTTTCATCTACCTTGGAAGTCCTGCAACAGTAGCTGTTTCTGCCATAAAGGGAGAAATTTCTGATCCCAGAGAATTTTTTTAAAGAGGTGAAATATGTCTAAAATAAAAGGAAAAGTATGGAAATATGGTGATGACATAAACACAGATGTAATCTTTCCGGGAAAATATACTTACACAATAACAGATTTTAATGAAATGGCAAAGCACGCTCTTGAAGATCTGGATCCTGAATTTTCAAAAAATGTGAAAAAAGGTGATGTCATAGTTGCAGGATTTAACTTTGGTTGCGGAAGTTCAAGGGAACAGGCTGCATCCTGTCTTGTGGCAGCAGGGGTTGGGGCTGTAATTGCAAAATCCTTTTCAAGAATTTTCTTCAGAAATGCCATTAACTGGGGATTACCAGCCATTGACTGTCCAGAAATATTTGACCACGTAGAAAAGGGAGATGAAGTTGTAATAGATCTTGAAGAGGGAAAAATATATGCAAAGGGAAGGGAATTTTCCTTTCCTCCACTTAGGGATGAGGTAAAAGAAATCTTGATGTCCGGTGGTCTTATTAATTACCTTAAAAAAAATTTAGAAGAGGAGAAGTAAAATGGCAAAATACAAAATAGCATGGCTTCCTGGAGATGGTGTAGGTAAAGATGTAATGGAAGCCGCAAAAATTGTCCTTGACACACTAAAACTTGATGCAGAATATATCCATGGAGATATAGGATGGGAATTCTGGGTAAATGAGGGGAATCCTCTACCAGATAGGACAATTGAAATGATGAAAAAAACAGATTGCGCCCTTTTTGGAGCAATAACTTCAAAACCAAAGGATGAGGCTCAAAAGGAGTTAAAACCTGAACTTCAGGGTAAAGGTTATGTATACTCATCTCCCATAGTAAGGTTAAGACAACTTTTTGACCTTGCAGTAAATATGAGACCCTGCAAGGCATATAAGGGGAATCCTCTTAATTACAGGGATAACATAGATCTCGTAATATTTAGAGAAAACACAGAGGGGATGTACGCCGGTGTGGAATTTTATCCCGTAAAAAAAGATTTAAAAGAAGCCATGTTAAAATATAATAAGAAGATGGAAAAATTTATGGATATCCCGGAAGAGGATCTGGCAATTTCAACAAGGATTATGACTAAAAAAGGCTGTGAGAGAATCATAAGAGCTGCTTTTTCCTTTGCAAAAAAGAATGGGAGAAAAAGTGTAACCCTTGTTGAAAAACCAAATGTTTTAAGGGAAACTGGAGGGCTTATCACAAAAATAGCAAGAGAAATTGCAAAGGAATATCCAGATATAGAACTCTGGGAAACAAATATAGACGCCATGTGCATGTGGCTTGTAAAAAACCCTGAAAAATATAGTGTTTTGGTTGCTGAAAATCTCTTTGGAGATATCATTTCAGATCTTTCCGCCCAACTCGTTGGTGGACTTGGATTTGCATCAAGTGCAAATATAGGTGAAAACTATGCGGTATTTGAACCCACACATGGCTCTGCTCCAAAATATGCCGGTCAATATAAAGTAAACCCAATGGCAATGCTCCTCACAGTAAAACTTATGCTCGAATATTTAAAAGAAGAAGAAATGGCAAGAAAACTTGAAAACAGTATTGCAAAGGTAATTGAAGAGGGAAAAGTAAGGACCTACGACATGGGAGGAAATAACTCAACCCTTGAAGTGGCTGAAGAAGTGGCAAGAAATCTTTAAGGAGTAAAAAATGGGAAAAACAATCATTGAAAAGATATTTTCCACTCATTCAAAGGATGAAGTAAAACCAAATGAAACAATATGGATAGATTTAGATGTGAGATCTGCAAGGGACTTTGGTGGACCAAATGTGGTAAAACACTATGAAAGGGAATATGGAGATACTCCCCTTGAAAATTCAGAGAAAACTTTTTTTACCTTCGACCTGGTTGCCCCTGCAAAAAATATAAAATACGCGGTAAATCAATCCATTTGCAGGAAATTTGCCAGAAAACACAATATAAAGGTCTATGATGTGGATGCAGGTATTGGCTCCCACATTTTAATGGAGGAGGGATACATACTACCCGGCACAACAGCGGTTGGAACAGATAGTCACTATAACATTGTTGGAGCAATTGGTGCCTTTGGACAGGGAATGGGAGATGTGGATATTACTTTTATCTTTAAAACTGGCAGAAACTGGTTTGAGGTACCTAAAACAGTAAAAGTAAATATTAAGGGAAAATATGAATTTCCCATATCCGCAAAGGACATAACACTATACATATTAAAAAAGATAAAGACAGACTTTGCCCTTGGAAAGGCAATAGAGTTTTATGGGGAAAGTGTTGAAAATATGAAACTATTTGAAAGAATAACCCTCTGTTCCATGGTCACTGAAATGGGGGGAATAATAGGTTTTATCCCCTTTAAGGAAGAAACAATTGAAGAGGTCAAAAAGTTTACAGGAAGGGAGAATTTCCAGGTACACAAATCTGATGAAGATGCAGTATATGAAAGGGAAATTACAATAGATATAGATGGCATAAAACCCCAGATTGCTGCCCCACCACATCCCCACAATGTCTTTGATGTGGATGAATTAAAGGGAGAAAAGGTGAATTTAATTTTCATAGGTTCCTGTACAAATGGAAGGACGGAAGATATAGAAATGGCAGCTAAGATTTTAAAAGGTAGAAAAATTAAAGATGGGGTTATACTTGCAGTTGCACCTGCAACAAAAAGGGTCTATGGAGAACTACTTAAAAAGGGGGTGTTATCACAACTATTTGAATCAGGTGCAATAATTGTAAACCCTGGATGTGCAGGTTGTGCTGAGGGACATGTGGGTATGACCGGTGAAGGAGATGTGTCACTAAACACATCAAACAGAAACTTTCCGGGAAAGCAGGGTAGGGGAAAGACATTTTTGGTGAGCCCCCTTGTTGCTGCCGCATCTGCCATAACTGGAGAAATAACTTCTCCTGAAATTTTTCTTTAGGAGGTACTCTATGAAAGAGACAAAGATAAAGGGTAGGATCTGGTGCATCGTAGACGAAAGGGGGAATTTAATAGATGACATCGATACAGACATGATATTTCACAATTCTCATCTTCACATTACGGATATAAATGAGATGGGAAAATTTGCCTTTGGAAATTTAGAGGGCTGGAAAAATTTCCATGAAAAAGCCCAAAAGGGGGACATTTTAGTTGTGGGGAAAAACTTTGGAGCAGGTTCTTCAAGACAACAGGCGGTTGACTGTTTTATCTCCATTGGAATATCAGCCATCCTTGCAAAATCCTTTGGGGCAATCTATAAAAGAAATTGCATAAACTCTGGTCTTCCCATCTTGGAATATCCAGAAAGTGAAGTAATAGGAAAAAGTGGAGATGAAGTGGAAGTGGATTTTAAGACAGGGGAAATTTTAAACCTCACAAATGGGGAAAAAATTTACGCAAAGCCCTTTTCAAAGGTACAGATGGAAATATATCAGGCTGGGAACCTGTTTAATTTCGGTAAAAAATAGTTTTTTAAAGGAAAATCCACTTTTTTCCTGTAATTACAGAACCTAACCTATATGGTGCTTCATGTTTTATAGGTATCTGGACAAAAAAATTAAAGATAGAGCCTACTGAAATTAACAGTCTCCATGAATCTACAAAATTTCAAGATGAGATGCTCAAAGCCCTTAAATACCAAGTTGACAACAATTGGAGGGATACTATTCATAGAATCAAATCCTCAGGGTCAGAATATTTTACGATTATCACTTGAAGTGAAATTGACTTTTGCCAGAAAAATTTAAACCATTTCCAGTTTTAAGTTTTTCTTTTGCTTGCCCACCCTAAATGTCTCCCAAAGGTTTATAGAAGAGTAAAGGAGAATAATTTTAATTGTTAGTTTCTGACAAAAGATTTTATTTTGCCAGATTTTACTTTTTTCTCTTACTTGCCCCCCAAAACCTTCCTAAAAATTTTTGAAAAAAGTGCCAGACAAAAAAGAAAACTTCTTTCTTTTCTTCTCTATAAACCATGGTGGGGATTGTGTATTTCTACCTGACACCTTTTCCTTTTCCCAATTCCAAATTCCAAATCTAAAATCTTGTCTGATACCTTTTCTTCCCAAGGTTGAAGCTATTGAAAAGTAGTAAAAATTAGGAATAAAAAGAGGGGATAAAAATATTTCCATCACTTCCCCTCATTTTAATGAAGCATTTATTTATTTAAAATAAATCTTTTATAAATTGAAAATAGAATATCAGTTACATCTCTTGTTATATCTTCAAGTTTCTTTAGATCCTCCTGTGTGAAATCATCACCTGCTTCTTCAGGAGTTTCTCCCTTTTTGCTTACCTCTACAGCGCCAAAAACTTTTTCTCCTTTCATCAAAGGAACTCCTATAATCTTCTGGATTGCAACCGGTGGCCTTTCTTTTTTTCTCTCTTCAGGCCTTACATATCTTTTCTCTCTAACACTTTCAAAAAACTTCAGATGTTCAGCCTTATCGAATTCGTTGTCAATGAATCCCTTTTTCTGATTTATTAACTTCCACACAAATGATTTTCTGTAATTTTTGGGAATTGCCCCAGATTTCCTTAAGAATGTGGGATAGAGAAATTTTAGAATTTCTCTGTCATCTAAAATGAAGAGGGCAACCTCGTCTTCTTTTCTATTAAAAAGTGATATGAGATACTGGTAGAATAGTTGAAAACCATTTTCAAAAGCAACTTCATCGGGTATTTTTTCTTCAGTTTTTGCCTTTAAAAGTTTTAAAAAGTTTTCTCTATCCATAGTTATACCTCACTCCAAAATAACATTTTTCCCTATTATTTTAACATATAAATGTTGATTGTTATATTTAATATCTACAAAGCCACTTCCACCATAACTTTCCTGAAGTTCGCCAGTTGTCAAAATGTAATATCTGACAGTTATTGTATAGGGATATGTCCCCGGTTTAAGGTCATCAATTTTTAATATGCTTGAACAGGATGTGTGAAAATTTTTTGTACCTATGGTTATCTCAACAGAGCACTTCAGATTGGGAATGGATATTGCCTGAGAATTTATGTAAATAGAAAATTTCCTTTCTGTGGGTTGAGTTTTTATATTTTCATCCACTGGGGATTGATTTTGACTTACTTCTTCAGACTTTTCAGTAGGTGTGATGATCTTTTCTTTCTCTTCCACATTTTTGAATGTATTTTCAGATTTATTTTTGAGGAAGTTTTCACTTTTACTGTTTAAGTCTTCTTTCTCCGATAGGATTTCTGCTTTCTGGAATTCGGGGAATTTTTCATTCAAAATCTTTGTATATTTAGATTTTGCACCTTGATTTCCAATTAAATCAGCACACTTAATTAATTTTAAAATTACATTTTTTTTGTCTGGGGAAATCTTATTTAATTTTTCCAGTGTATCAAAGGCTTTTTGATAGTTCCCTGTCATCATATATATTTCTGATAGAGAGGCTAAAAACTTTTCGTTGTCTGGTTGAAGAGAAATGGCTGAATTTAGATCTTTAATGGCCTCATCATATTTTTTTCTCTTTTTTTCTATCTGGGATTTGATAAAAAATATTTCTGGATATCTGTTTGTAATTTGAAGTAGTTTTGAACAATATTCAAGACTTTTTTCAAAATCACCTTTCTCAAAGTAGAGTTTGCTTAAATGATACAGTGATTCCTCATTTGAAGGATCTTTTTTTAGAATTTTCCCCCATGAAATTATTGCCTGGTCATAATTTCTGAGTTTTTCATAAAGTAAAGCGTCATCTCTTAATTTATTTCCTTCATTAATCTCCTTCTTCTGGTTGTTGACGATTTTATTTTGAGGGGAATGCTTATTTGATTTAAGATGAGGTATTATAAAGAAAATTATTGATATAAAAAAAGCAGCTATAAAGATAATAAGAATAGAAATAACCAAGAATTTTTTTACCCCACTTTTTCCTTTTATCTTATAACCACAGTTTGGACATTTTAAAAGCCCTTCTTTTATTGGAGATTTACAATTTGGACATAGATTAACTTTTTTTCCCTGTTTTAGTTTTTCCCCACTTTCTTTTAATTTAAGTCCACAATGAGGGCATATGATGGCATCTTCTTCCAAATGGGAAAAACAATTTGGGCAAATTCCAGAACTTTTAAAAATTTCATCTACATTAGTATCATTTTCAGCAAGTTTACTTTCCACAGGCTGGGTAACTTCATTTGTAATTAAATCGGTCATATTTTCTTTAGAAACAAATTCAGTTTGCTCAATAAGATCTGCACCACAATTTATGCAAAACCTTGAATCATCGTTGTTTTCAGTTCCACATTTGGGACATTTGACCATTTGAATTTCCTCAGTAAAGTACTTTATAAGCTATAAGTTCTTCTTCAAATCCCTTTACCCTTACCGGCCCAACCTGTTCCAGATGGTATTTCTGCTTTAATAGCGATTTGGTGTATTCTCCTATGATAATTTCTCCCGGTTGTGCTACCTGTGATTCAAATCTGCTTGCAAGATTTACAGTATCACCTATTGCAGTGTAATCCAGACGTTTGTCTGAACCAAAGTTTCCACACATGGCATTTCCACTATTTATCCCAATTCTGAGGGAAAACTTATGTTTAAACTTATTTGATTCATTTATTTTTTGTATGGCTTTTTGTATTTCAATTGCAGTTTTTACTGCTCTGTCTGCATGATCTGGTTGATCTATTGGGGCACCAAAGGTAATCATAACAGCATCTCCAATATACTTATCAAGTGTTCCCTCGTGTTCAAATACTATGTCGGTTATGGAATTGAAAATGGTTTTTAAAATTTCTGCAATTTCGGAGGGGCTTACCCTGTTGGTTAACACAGTAAATTTTACGATATCACAAAATATTACCGATATCTCCTTTTCTTCAGGGATTACCAACTTTTCAAGTTTTTCAGATGTAATGTTGCTTATCAGATTTGGGGAAAAATATCTTTCAAGTCTTTTTCTGATAACCTTTTCCCTCTCTATTTCATAACTCAATCTAAATTTTTCAATGGCAGTTGCTGCAAGCATTGAAATTATGGAGAGTACATATAGATCTATTTCACTAAACTGATTTTTAAAGATTACAGAATCCACATATATTATTCCAATAACCTTTTCATTTATCCAGAGAGGTACACACATACAGGAATGAATTTGTTGCATGATTACACTTTCAAATTGAGAAAATCTCTGATCGGAAACTGCATCTTCGGTGAGAATTGAAATTCCTTCATCAAATACTTTATTAACAATACTTTTGCTGAAAGTTATGCTTATTTTTTTACCAGGTTTTTCTCTGTGTTTTACGATTTTAGGCTTTAATTTCTTTTCCCTTTCATCATAGAGCATTAAAAAGCCCCTATCGGCATTTAAAAACTTAAAGACCATATCCATAACATTATTCAAAACAATGTCTAAATTATCAGAATTTAACAGTGTCTTGGCAGATTCAAAGATCGTATTTATGATTCTGAGTTGCGTTTGCTGTTCTATTTTTTCAGAGACAGGTATTCCCTCAACATTTGTAAATTGAGATATGGGAATAGCTATGGTTTTGTTCTTGTTTGTTTCAAAATCATCTTCCAGACTGACTTCAGATTTTTCAGTTATAAATTTGAGGGTGAAATCCCCAATTTTTATGATATCACCATTTTCAAGTTTTTTCTTATCTATAAGTTCTCCGTTTACAAAGGTACCATTTGAACTACCTCTATCTTCAATATAGTAATCATTTCCCATTCTGGTGATAACGGCATGGTGTCTTGAAACTTCACTGCTTGTTAACACTATGTCACAGGTGGGATATCTCCCTAAGCTTATTTCACTTTTATCAAAATCATCCAGAATAACTTTTCGAGAATAGAGTGGCCCTTCTATTTCAAAGAAGTTTTTCTCTTTACGGCTCAATTTTTATTTCCTCCCCGGAAGAAATTAAGACTGGTTTGATGGGAATATTTTTATAATGGTTTAATTCTTCTTCAATTTCCTCAAAAAATGGTTTTTTATAGTGAATTACAAAAATTTTTACTTTTCTCTTTATCTCTTTTATGGATTCAACAAATTTTTCTGGATATAGATGTTTTGAATCTATTGAAATTTTTTTGAGTCTATTGGGAAAGGAAAGTTCTATAAAGGCGGCTTTTATCCTATCATCTTCATTAATTTCTTTGATGACTTTTTCAAGAGATATTGTATCGGATGAGAAAATAGCACCTATATTTTCATTGATATCTATTATTTTAACACCATATGTTGGGACAATGTGCTCTGATGGAAATAGTTTTAATTCATAGTGTTCAATGGAAAATTTTTCAAGGGAAGCAACCTTTTTGAATTTCATAAATTTATCTTCTCTTCCAAATTTCTCCTTTGAAATCCTTTCAAAATTGGGCCAGAGAATATCGTTGAAAACTAATTCCTTCAAATAATCAATATTTTCAGGAGTACTAATTATTGTTGGGGTAAAGTTAAAGGGGATAACATTGTCAATATAAATTGGAAGGGTTGCAGTGTGGTCCATATGAACATGAGTAATTAAAATGTATTTTACATTTTTCTGCTTTTCTATCTCAAGCCCTATTCCAAGACTTCCTGCATCAATTGCAATTAAGCCATCCACCAGGAAAGAAGAAAGGAAAAATCCTTTATCGTTGTTTTCTGGACATGTAGAAATGGATTTAATGACCATATATTTAAATCCCATTTAAAAGTTTCTTTTCAAAATAAATATACCATAATTACCTATGGAAAATAAAGGCCTGAAATATTTTAGTTCTCTATTTAGAAAATAGAGTTTTATTACATTTATTTTTCTTCCCTTTTTTTTGATTATAATTCTTCTTTTGTTCTTTAATTTTTCTGTGGATATTAATTCCCTGATTTTATACTTTGTGGAGAGGATGTGAACAATATCCTCCTTGTTTACAAATATATATTTCGTTTTATATTTTTTTAAAAGTGCCACAAGTTCAAGTTCCTTCTTAGAATTTAAAATGGTATAGTAATTGAGAATTCTTCTTTGAGTAGTTTTATCCTCTAAAAATCCATCTGCTATTACCGGATGGTTTGTATAATATTCAAGTTCATATCCCAACCCCCACATCGCTATAATGGGGATTTTAGGAGGGATGTTCTTCTTAATATATTCATATGCCAGAATTCTATTTAGATCCATCTTTCTATTTATTGTTGAAATCGATTGAAGGAAGAAAAGAACTGTAAAAGTCAGGTATAGAGATGTCATGAATATTTTCATTTTTTTATGTTTTAATTTGGGCAGTAATATTGAGGCAACTATTGAAGCGAAAAGAATGAAATATGGTATTGTCCTTTTAAAGGCAACTCCAGAGAAAAAGAAAAAAAATGTTGGAACAAGGTATGTGTGTATTTGAAGTTTTTTAATCTCCTCCCTTAAGTTTTTTTCCATAAATGCATGTAAAAAAATGAGTATGAAGATAAATATGGAAATTAGTAGATAAAAGCCTTTAAGTGGAAGTAGTTCCTTAACTCCCCTCTCATATATTTCTAAAAAGTTGTTTATTCCCCCTGTGAAAAAGTATCTATAAAAGCGAATTGCAATTAAAAATAATAATGAAATTGCTGGAATGTACAGGATAAATTTAAGAAGAGATTTGTTTTTTATCTTTTCCGAAATTGTATAGTGAAAAAAGATTGAAATTAGCAGAAGATTTAAAAAAAGAATGTGAAAGAAATTTAATTTGTAGTACTTGAAAAAAAGAGAAACATTTATTCCCACAAATATTAAGAGGAAAAGGGTGTGGACCTTTTTGTGAGATATGGTTTTAAAGTAGGTGCTCTCAATTGTTATGCCCAGAAGAAGTGGAAAGGTCAAAAGGGGAAAAAGTCTCCAGAAGCCCATTCCCACTACAAATGAAATGAGAAAGAAAATTTTATCTCTGGTGGCTATTTTTTCAGAAACTTGGATTTTCTTAAGAAGGAATAAAATGGCCAATAAAAATACCACAGAAGGAATTTCACCTCTAAAGAAAAGATGAGAACTTCTTATGAAAAATGGGGGAAATAGGGAAAAAAATAGGGTAAAAAGCACTGAATAAAGGAAATTTCCATTAAGAAAAAAGAGTAAAAGAAAAAATATTGTGGTTAAGAGTGCCCCCCACAGGATGTTTAATATGGCAATTTTTTTCTTTTCTTCAATGTTATTTAATGGAAGTAGTTTTTCAAACAGATATGCGGAATAAATTAAAAGTGGTGGGGCTATTTTTGCTGAATCTCTCTTTTCCTTTTTTACAAATAGATTGTCTTTAAAGGAAATTGATCCATTTTTTTTTAAATTCTGGAGTGTCCTCAAATAGAATGTGGAATCTGTTTGGAAATAAAAGTGGTTAAAATCTATGGGCAGAAACCTTGTGGTTAAGGAAAAGGCAAAAATTAATATAGCTGTAAAAAATAACTTTTTATTTGCCATACTTTTCAATTACATAACTTATTGCTTCATCTTTTGTTTTAATCTTTTCTTCAAGTTGAAGATTTTCAATTTCTTTTAATATTTTCCCAAATAGTGGTGATGGCTTAAAATTTAAGGCAATTAGATCTTTTCCAGTTATAAGTCTTGGGGGCTTTAACTCCTCTGTTGTAAATTCTTCCAATTTTCTTTTACAAAACTCATAATTTTCAAGATTGCCATGACTTGCAAGGCAATCAAGTCTGTGTAGTTCAAGATGTTCTTCAAAGTTTTCCATTGCGAGAAATCTTTTAAGTCTGGAAAGCCTCATCTTTTTTACATTTATAAACTTGAGATGATTTCTCACCAGTTTGGATATCAAATGTATCTCTCTGTTGCTAAATTTCAAATCCTTTAAAATTTCAACAGAAAGTTTTTCCCCTAAGAAAGCATGGCGATTAAATCTTATTCTATCTCTTAATCTAAAAGTTATGGGCTTTGCTATGTCGTGTAATAAAATTCCAAAGGCTAAGGTGGTAGAAAGGGGATACTTTGCCATTTTAAACATAAGCAGTGTGTGGGTGAAAACATCTCCTTCGGGATGAAATTTTTCGGGTTGTGGAATTCCCACCATTGCGGATACATGGGGTAAAATAAATTGTAAAAGTTCACTCTCCCTTAAGAGGGAAAGACCTGTGTGACCATTCGCTTCCGTGAATGTTTTTATTAATTCATCCCTTATTCTCTCTTTGCTAACAGTTAAAATTTGATGTGCATATTTTTTTATGGTTTTAAAGGTATATTCTTCTATTTTGAAATTCAAAATGGTGGAAAATCTAATGGCTCTGAGTAATCTCAGTTTATCTTCTTCAAATCTTTTAACTGGATTACCAATGGTCCTTATCGTTCTTGATTCTATATCCTTAAGTCCACCAACATAATCAATAACTTCATCTTTTATGGGATCATAAAAAAGGCCGTTAATTGTAAAATCTCTTCTATTTGCATCCTGTAGTGGACAGGTAAAGTAAACATAATCGGGATGTCTGCCATCGGAATATTTTCCTTCTGCTCTGAAGGTGGTTATTTCATAGTTTATGCCATCAACAACCACAACTATTACTCCAAATTTTGCTCCCACATCTATGGTTTTTTTAAATATTTTTTTTACTTCATTTGGGGTGGCACTTGTTGCTATGTCAATGTCTTTTATGGGTCTTGAAAGTATGGAATCCCTCACACATCCCCCTGCAAAGAAGGCTTCATGTCCCTTTTCCCTTAGTTTTTTTACAATATAAATTCCCCCTTCGAATATTTTTCTATCTACATTTTGAACCATGTTGAGTTTTTTTGAATCCAGCATAAGTGACAATTTTAACAGTTTTGGGAAATTTTTTTAAGGTTTATTGAATTTTTTTGATAAATGTGATTAAATTAAAGTGAAGAATTGTTTTTGGAGGGTAAAAATGAAAAAGACATTATTAACTTCATTTTTCCTTTTTTTATCGCTTATTTTCCTCTTTGCCTCTGGAAATTTTCACATTGAAAATAAATTTATGGCTATAGAAAATCTGCATGATCTTTCAAGAAATATAGAATTGAAGATGAACTCCATTGATAGGGTAATCCCACAGGAAAGATTTAAAGGAAGTTTTTTAAATGTACTAAATCTGGATCCCTCATGCGTTAACCTTAAAATTGAAGATGGCATGGATAAAGGCGGATATGTTGATTTTTTGATAAATAGTGCAAACTGTAGCACAAATTCCAATAGTTATCTAATCAGGATTTTTAAAGGGGAAGGTGGCACTTTTACGAAAGTCCAGTTTTTATTTAATGGTAAACACACTTTAGAAGATATTTTGGATATTGATTGTGTAAATGTTTCTGTGGAAGAAGAAGATGATCACCTGGGAATTACTTTTGATTTTAATGGATGTGATGAAGTTAGTGGTAGAGTGTTTTTAGATATTTATTTCCATGAAGAAAACGGGAACTCTGTCCTGGATGATATCTCCCTTTCCTATGACAGAGATTTTTCCCCGGATGAGTTTGTAAACTTCATTTCCGAAAATTGTGAAACAACTTGTACATATAACTTAAGTGAGCCCTATGGTGGAGATGATAAAACCTATTATAGAGACCTGATAGTGGATTTTTCAAATAATGAAGAGTATCCGATAGATGGAAATGTGGTATATGTTCTTCAGTTTGATGAAAATGGTGATAGAACATATGTTAAATTAACTGACTATGAAAATAATCTTCTCTATTACGATCCCACAGACTTTCTCGTTTCTTTTCTGGAAGATAATTTCTGTGCGGATGTAAAGGTTTCAAAAGAAGATATGGGAAATAGTAAATATCACGCTGAAATAGATGCTGAACTCCATTCAAATGAGTGTGAAAATAACAACTACAATTTAAATGGAGTTTTAAAAATAAGTTACTATCTTGTTGAAAAAGATGGTGACCTATTTTTTGATTCTCTTGATAATGTCGAATATGAGGAAGGAGAGGGAAAATACTTGTATATTGAATATAATGGAAATGTATGGGAGATTGACTTCTATGAAATTTTTAACTTTAATGAAATAGAAGAAGTTGCGGGAAATTACAAATTGGTAGGGAGTTTAACAATTTCAGAAGATGAGGAAGTATCCTATGATATATATCTTGAAGATCTTGAAAATTCAGAAGTTATTTTTCATTTTTCCTCTGAAAACGAGGAAAAACTTAAATTTATAAATAAGAAGAGTTATCCATATGCAGGTAAAAGTTTATTTGACCTTCCAGAGATAGAGGTTTTTAGCATGGGAAATTTGAAGCAGTTTGTAAAACCTGAATTTACCTTTAATTTTACCTATGGTAATTTTGATGAGGCTGAAGTAAATGTTGTATTTCACCTCAGAACTGTGGTGGGAGATAATGAGATAAAAAATAAAATTGAAAAAAGTTTCGCCATTCAAATTCCCGAGGGTGGAAAATACTCAATAGATTTTCTCAATATTTTTCAGTTTATTGGTTATAAGGATTTTTAGAAGTGGAAAATTTTATGGTTTCCCTTCCCCGATAAAGGGGAAGGGAACTAAGAAAACTACTTCTTTGATAATTTTGCATGTATCTCTTCTTTTTCCCTGTGCTTTGCCATGTGTCTTAGCATTTTTGCTTCCTTTTTGATTTCCACAAGGGTTTCTTTTAGTTTTGCATATCCATACCAGGTGGTGTAATCTGGCATGAAGTGAAAGGCTGCCTGATATGTTTTCATTCTGTAGTCCATAAACATTTCATAAAGTAATTCTTCAATGTGGTTGTCAACTTCATAAAAACTTAAGAGATCTGGATAGGGCCAGGTATCTTGATTTGTTTTCTTTTTTAGAATTCCATCCTTATAAAGATCTTTGACAATATTTATTGCCTCAGCAAAGATTTTATCTGCGGCCTTAATCATCAAATCGGCATTTTTGAGATTTTGCTTTGCAAAGTTCTCCGAATGACACTTTTTGCAGGTATTTAACATTCTTTCTCTTTCTCTGTCAAAAGATGCTTTGTCAAGTCTTGCCATATTTGCTGCTTTTACGAGTTTAAGTCTTGGGGTGGGTTTTCCATTTGCATCTAATACCCCTAAAGCCTGTAAAATGGTTACTCTGTAGCCAAGCCATTCTTTATCGGGTTCAGGGAGTCTAAGTGCTAAAAATCCCCATGCGGTCATTACTCTATGATCTCCATTTGGCATGTGGCAGTCCTGACAGGTTGGGCCCCTATGGGCCTTCTTATTTGTTTCATATGCTGCACCATGTTTTGAGTGTTCCCACATTTCCCACTGGGCATGATCAAATCCAGTATGGCAACTATTACATGCTTCAGGTTCTCTTGCCTCTTCAACTGAAAATGCATGTCTTGTGTGGCAGTTCTGGCAATCCATACCATATTTGTAGTATTTTCTAAATTCTGAATTTTTCCTCACCTCTTCATCCTTCATCCCTAAATTATGGCAACCGTTACAACCCTTTTGTCCTGCAATAAAAGCCTCTGGCTCCTGATGATAAAAATTCGGAAATGCTGTAACTGGCAACAATCCTAAGAAATGTTTTCCACTCATATATTGCTGCGCCTGTTTTTTATGACATTTCTCACATGTTGCAATTGTAGGAAGTTTTGCCTTATCAGCATCATTTGCATTCATGTGAGCACTACCATGACAGGTTTTACAGGTCAGGAATTTTGCCATTTTTCCTCTGTTAAAATCTTTCACAATTCCTGGTGTGACTTTTTTATGACACTCCTCACATTTAGATGGTTTAGAAAATAGATTAATGGTGGAAAGAAGAAAGAGAAGTGTGAAAAAGAGGATTGTTTTTTTCCCTTTTTCCATAGGACCTCCTTTTTTGGGATTATTTGAAATTATATTATATTATATTACAAAAGAAAGTGGTCTATAAATAACTTTTTAGTCTTTTTTGTGAAAAATTAATCTTTTTGATAAAAAAAATGTTATCATTTTCTTTTTTTAACAATTGGTTTGGTGAGATGAGAATTATTGTTTTGGCAATACTTATTTCTTTTTTGAATTTTTGTAATCTTGAGAAGGTATCAATTACAAATCAGGGAGGAATTTCAAACAGTGAAAGAAAAATTATCCTTGAAATAGGAAATAGGAAAGTATCTTTGGGAATGTGGAAAAGTTATTTAAATAGTATGACGCCAGATGAGGAAATGGGAAATGATATACTTTCTAAACTGTTTGATGAATTTATTGAAAGAGAGATGATTTATACCTATGCACTTGAGATTGGATTTCAAATAAAAGATATGGAATATAAAAAATTTTTAGGAAAACTTGGTCTGGATGATACCAAAGAGAATAGGGAAACTTTTATAGTAGCGAATTTTATAAGGGAAGAAATAAAAAATAAAATATTCATTTCTCAGGAAGAATTAAAAAAATATTATGGAGAGCACTATTCTGAGTTTAGACAAAAGAAATTATATCACATAAAAGAAATTGTGGTTAATAATAAGGAATTAGCCCAGGAGATTCACAGTGAACTTATGAAAAATGGTGTTTTGAGATTTGGAAATTTTGCCAGGGAGTATTCCATATCTCCCTCTGCAATAAATGGAGGGGATCTGGGATACTTTTCCAGAAATCAGTTGCCACCGGAATTTGAGAAAATAATTTTTTCTTTAAGGCCCGGAAAAATAAGTAAAGTAATAAGAACTAAGTATGGATATCACATCTTTTATCTTGAAGAGGTTATTGGGGAACACCAGTTAAAATTTTATGAGGTGAAGGGAAAAATTGATTCCATTTTGAGAGAAAGGAGAGAAAAAATGATGTACAATAATTTGTTAAAAAAACTTAGAAGGAAATACAAAATAAAAGTTATTAACAAAAATTTAAATTTCAATTATAAGGGAAATTTTTCAATGTGAAATGGAGGTTAAAAAAGTATGAAGAGATATCTATTTTCTTTAATACTGATGATTTTAATGGCTTTTGTAGGTCAGGGAAAGATAGTGGAGTGTATTGTAGCTCAGGTAAATAAAGACTGTATAACACTTTCAAGGCTGAACAAAGAGCTTTCAAGATTGAAGAAATATTTTAAAAGTAAATATGAGGGCAAAGAATATGAGAAGAAATTAGAAGAAGCTGAAAGTAAATTGTTAAATAACATGATAGATGAAATGCTTTTAATTCAAAAAGCGAAAGAAATGGGGATGGATGAGGACCTTGACCTTGAAGCAGAAGCCATCAGGGATAAGATCATGAAAAATTATGGGATACCATCCATAGATGCACTGAAGGAGAGTTTGAAACAACAGGGGGTGACCTACGATGAATACATGGAGAATTTGAAAAAACAGATTTTAATAAGCAGATTGAGAGGGGCCGTCCTTCATAGAAATGTTAAGATCCTATCTTCTGATGTTAAAAAATACTATGAAGAGCATAAGGAGGAATTTAGGGTTCCTGCTGTATATCATTTGAGAGAAATAGTGGTATATTTTAAAAATAAGAAAAAGGAAATTGCACGAAAGAAAATTGAAGATGCTTACAATCAATTGGTCTCTGGTAAGGATTTTAAAGATGTCGCCATAAATTTTTCTGAGGGCCCCACAGCAAGAGATGGAGGGGATATTGGTGAGTTTAAATATAAAGAACTTTCACCTAAGATTGCAGATGCTGTGAAAAAGTTGAAGGTGGGTGAATTCAGTAAAATAATAGAAACAAATTATGGGTATGAAATGGTTCAACTGGTTGCAAAGAAAGAATCCTATTTGAAACCCTTCAAAGATGTGAAGGATGAGATAGAAAACAAGTTGTTCATAGAAAAGTCTGAACCTGCCATGAAAAAGTATGTGGAGAAATTAAAAAGTGAAAGTTATATATACGTTTTTCCCCCTTATAGAAAATATTATACGGAGGATAACAGGTTTGAGACTGGATCTCTATCTGAAGGTAAGTAGACTCATAAATAGAAGAAGTAAAGCAAAGGAAATGTGTGATAAGGGACTTATAAAGGTAAATGGTAAGATTTCCAAACCTTCTCATGCTGTGAAAGTGGGAGATCTAATAGAGATAGATTTTTTAAACAAATTTTTAAAGGTGATGGTTTTAGAAATACCTCAAGGTAAAAATGTATCCAAAAGGGAGTCCTCACTTTTATATAAAGTAGTTGAAAAGAAGAAAAGGGATTTATTTATTGGAGATATTGATGAATAAAATTCAATTTATTGAGGATTTAAAGGAAAAAGATATTGTTGTTAAATCCATTTTTTTCGTATCCAAAAAAGAATTGAAAAAGACAAGGCAAAATAAAGACTATCTTTTTCTTACCCTAAAAGACAAAACAGGGGAACTATCCGCATTTTTATTTGAGAATGTTGATTCTTTCAAGGATCTATTTGAGGAAGAATCATATATTTTTGTAGAAGGCATTACAAATGAATTCAATCAAAATATAAATTTGAGAATTTCAAAGATAGAAAAGGTGGATGAAAGTAATATAAATATTGAGGATTTTTTAACTCAAAAGGGTGTTGATGGTGAAACTTTCTTTTCCGATGTCTTAGATTTTATAGATGAAAATGTTAAGGATAAACATGTTAAAAAACTTATTGGAATGGTATTGAGTGATCCCCATGTAGTTGCTGCAATAAAGGAACATCCCGCTGCATTAAAAATGCACCATGCAATTAGGGGTGGCCTTGTGGAGCATGTGCTGTCTATGTTAAAACTTTCTAAAAAAATTGTTGAACACTATAGAGATTTTCCATCCGATGCAGGCATAAAAATAAACGAGGATTTGCTATATGCAGGGGTTATATTTCACGACATTGGAAAAATGTGGGAAATTTCTGGAAAAAATGAAAATTATTCCTTTAGCGACGAAGGAAAACTGTTGGGGCATATATCAATAGGTTTTGATTTAGTGAGCAAATATATTGATAAAATACCTGAATTTCCGTCAACTTTAAAATTGTGCATTTTACATTTGATATTAAGTCATCATGGAGAGAGGGAATATGGTTCCCCTGTAACTCCCAAAATACCTGAAGCCTTAATTTTACATTATGTTGATAATTTAGATGCAAAACTATACTCCATTTTTAATTCCAGAAAAAGTTCCAGAAATGCCATGTGGACGTCCAATCAAAATGCTTTGAGAAAAGAAATTTTTATAGGGTGTAGCAACGATAATTCTGAGGAAAAAATTGAAAATGAAGAAAGTGATGGAGATGAAATCCCCTTTTAATGTGGATAGGAGTCAGATATTAAATCTGACCCCTTATTTTTTCTCTTTATTTGTTCAAATTTTGCATAACCTGCATAAAATTACCTTCCATCTTTTGATACCCAGAAGGAACACCAAAAAATGAGGCAGGAGCACTTCCATATTTTACTTCTTTAATTTCACTTGCTGTCTTTGTGTTTTTACCCATCATTCCCATTGTAATAGTTGTTTTAACGGGGTATGCACCATTTAATTTTTTCATCTCCTCCACCATGTTTTTAACCATTGGATTTGAAAAAGCCATGACCTGATTAAATTTTTCAAAAAGATTCGTATTTACTTTGATATCCTTTGTGGCATATATTTCCATATTCATGCTTATCTTCATTGGCGCATTATTATCTTGGGTGGAAGTGACGATGAATTTTTCGCAGTTCCAGTTGTTTATTTTAGCTGTCTCACCTGTCTTTTTTAAATTAAATTTCAGGTTAAACATCTTCATCATCTGCTCCATCTGAGGGGGAAGTTGTATGGGTAAAGAAAATACCGCATATTTATGTGTCTTATCATTTACGAAGTATAGTTTATTTTCGTTCCCCTTAAAAATAACCCTCACATCACCATTTTTAGTTGCCACGGAATTTGCAGTGAACCATATTTCACTTATGGTATCCTTTGTCTGTCCCATGGCCTGGGAATGGGTTACCTTTTTTAAGTAAGTGTCCGCAGAAACAAACCCCAAACATAAAGTAAAAATTAAAAAAAAGAGAATAAGTTTTCTATTCATTTTTCCTCCTAAAAAATTTTATTGTTTATTTTAAAATAAAATTAAAATTTTTTAAACACCTTTTTATCAATTTGGTAATATAATAAATATTTAGCCATAAAGTGGTGCAGGCAGACGCTGTCTTATTGACAGAGGAAAGTCCGGACTCCACAGGGCAGCAGGCCACCTAACAGGTGGGAGGGGAAACCCTACGGAAAGTGCCACAGAAAATATACCGCCCCAGAAGGGGTAAGGGTGAAAAGGTGGGGTAAGAGCCCACCGGTCAGGCGGTGACGTCTGACGCATGGTAAACCCCCTGCGGAGCAAGGCCAAATAGGGAGGCGTTTGAGGCTGGCCCGGCCGATGCCTTCGGGTAGGCCGCTGAAGTCTACAGGTGACTGTGGACTTAGATGAATGTCTGCCAGATACAGAATCCGGCTTATGCACCACTTTGTGGCTCTATCTATGGAATTAAAAAATGAGCGGATCAACTTTTGGAAAATTCCTGAAAATAATCACATTTGGTGAAAGCCATGGTCCCTATGTGGGGGTTGTAATGGATGGAGTTAGACCAAATATTCCCATTTCAAAAGAAGAGATAGAAAGGGAACTTAAAAGAAGGAGACCTTCTTTTCACTTTTCATCAACAGATAGAAAAGAGAGAGACGAAGTGGAGATATTGAGTGGAGTGTTTGAAGGGAAAACCACTGGACATCCAATTTGTATTGTTGTTAAGAATAAAAATTACAGGTCAGAAGATTATGAAAATATTAAAAATTTATTCAGACCAGGTCACGCAGATTTTGCCCTTTTTAAAAAGTATGGGATAAGGGATTTTAGAGGAGGAGGAAGACTGTCAGGAAGAGAAACTGTCGGCAGAGTTATTGCAGGTTCCATTTGTAAGAAGATTTTGAGTGAATATAAAATCTATATTTATGGAGGGGTAATACAGATTGGAGATGTTCAGGCTGAGATTTTTGACAGGAATTTTGTTGAAAAAAATCCCCTTAAGTTTTCAGACCCAGGAAAATTCCGTGAGGCGGAAAAGTTGTTAAAAGGTATAAAGAAAAGGGGTGATTCCATTGGTGGAAAGGTCAAAATTTTTGTAGAGGGCTTGATGCCGGGAATTGGCGATCCAGTTTTTGATAAATTGGATGCCCTCCTTACAGCGGGAATAATGTCAATTGGAAGTGTAAAGGGAGTTGAAATTGGAAGGGGATTTAAAGTTTCAGAAATGAAGGGGAGTGAAAACAATGACCAATTTTCACAGAATGGATTTTTGACCAATAATTCAGGTGGAATTTTAGGAGGAATTTCAAATGGGGATAGGATTGAGATAACCTTCAGTGTGAAACCAACCCCTTCAATTTCCATTGAGCAGAGTTTCCTCAGTGAAACTGGAAATATTGTAAAGGAAAGGATATCTGGAAGGCATGATTTATGCATATGTCCCAGGATTGTTCCTGTGGCTGAATCAATGGTTGCAATTGTTCTAACAGATTCAATTTTATACCAGGAAAAAATTAAAAATATGGATGAAATTGAAAAAAAGAGGATGATTGTAGATCTCATTGATGTTGAAATATTGAATTTGCTCAGCCAGAGATTTAAAGTAGCGGGTGAGATAATGGAGTTGAAGGTTAAAAATAAAAAACCCGCTTTTTCAAAGAATAGAGAAGAGGAAATATTAAATCTGTGCAGGGAATTTTCAGAAATCTCAGGTGTTGATGAAGAGAAAATAGTAAAGATTTATAAAAAAATTTTAGAACTTTCAAAAAGGGGATATGAAGAAAGTAAATAGTTTTTTACTTCTATTTTTTTTCCTTTATTTTATCCTGCTAATTTTTCTCTCCCATAAATTTCTATTTTTCAAAAGATGGTTTTATACATTTATCTGGTGGGGATATATTCTCTTTTTTGATTTTTATTTCAGGAAAATTAGAGGTTTTTCATTATTTTCAAGAGGGATTTTTAAATTTCTCAGGGGGATATTTTTTTCAGTTTTTATCTGGAATATATTTGAAATATACAACCTAATTTTAAAAAATTGGAGTTATTATAACTTACCCATTTCAAGATATGAAAGGTATCTTGGATATTTTCTGGGATTTGGAACTGTTGTCTATGGGATTTTAATTTCAACGGAAATTCTCTTTTATCTTTTTGGAGGAAAGATCTTTGAAATTGACATCTATTCATTTTTTTTGGGTAGAAAAAAGTTTTCTCTTTTTTTAGGGATAACTTTTTTAATCCTTCCACTTTTATTTTCCAGATATTTTTTCCCTCTTATCTGGCTTTCATTTATTTTTCTTTTTGTTCCAATGT
>JAMOQF010000019.1 GCA_027064125.1 Acidobacteriota bacterium | reverse complement strand
TTTGCCTCTCAGGCAAAAAAAGAAGGGTATATTCAAATTTCAAATATTTTTGCTGAAACTGCTTTGAATGAAAAAGAACATGCAAAGAGACTTTTTAAATTTCTTGAAGGTGGTGAAGTTGAGATTTCAGCTTCTTTTCCAGCAGGGAGAATTGGAACAACTGCTGAAAATTTAAAATCTGCTGCGGAAGGGGAACATCACGAACACTCTGAGATGTATCCTGAATTTGCCAAAATTGCTCAGGATGAGGGCTTTAATGAAATAGCCGCAGTTTTTAGAGCAATTGCAATTGCTGAAGTGGGACATGAGGATAGGTTTCTAAAGTTACTCAAAAATATTGAAGAGGAAAAGGTCTTTAAAAGAGAGAAAAAGGTTAAATGGAGATGTAAAAACTGTGGATATATCCACGAAGGAACAGAAGCTCCCGAAAAATGTCCTGCATGTGCCCATCCAAAGAGTTATTTTGAAATTCTTGAAGAAAATTATTAATTCCTCTAATGGGGTGGGGGAGTTTCTTCCTTAACCCCCCTTGCCATAAATAAGAATAAAAATACTATTAAAATTGATAGATAACTAAAAGTATCTCCTATGTACTGGTATGGGGTCCAGTATTTTAGAGAATATATTTTCCCTGTGGCAAATGTTCTATGGCCAAAAGGTGTTATTTTAGTAATTCTTCCGAAGGGGTCAATAATTGCACTAATTCCTCCATTTGCCACCCTTACTATCCACCTTCTTGTTTCAACGGCTCTAAGTATTATATGGTTAAAGTGTTGATAGGGGGCGTCACTACCACTAAACCAGTTGTCATTGGTTAAATTTAAAAGGACATTTGCTCCTTTTCTTACAAAGTTTATTGCTATTTTTGGAAATATGGATTCATAGCATATAAAACCGCCATATTTTGTTCCATCAATGTCGTGTAAGACATATTTTTTGCCACATTTAAAATTACTTACTTCATCTGTCATGGAATTTACAAAAAAGAAGAGTTTTTTTAGTGGAACATATTCTGCAAAGGGCACAAGTTTGATTTTATCGTATATGGCAACTAAATTTCCATTTTTATCCAGGGAGTAAATTGAATTGTAATATCCATCTTTTTTATAGTGAATTGAATTGAAAATTATTGCTGATTTATTTTTTTCCGCAAGTTCCTTCATAAATTCTCTGTAAAGAGGATTTCTTTCATATGAGAAGGTTGTGGGACCTTCAGGTAGGATTATTAGAGAAACTTTTTTGTCTTCCTCTTTTATTTTTCCCATTAAATCTGGGTAGACTTCAAGATGAATCTTTTCCACTTCTCTTTGTTCCACATCATCAGGAATATTTCCCTGGGCAATTCCCACGTGGATTTCTCTTCCACTTTTATAGGGATAAGTAAAATACCTTAATTCAGCGTAAAGGAAAAGATTTATTATTATAGCCAGAGATGCAATGGCTACCCTTCTCTTTATTTTTTTATCTATTTTTTCAGATAAAATAAAATAGAGTGTCCCATTTATGAGAACTACAAAAAAGGAAACTCCATAAACTCCCAGCAAATCTGCAACTTGAATCATATATGGGAAGAAGACCTGAGTGTTTCCAAGTGGACACCAGGGGAATCCCGTAAAGGCTATTTTGGCTCTTAAGAATTCTGTTGCAGTCCATACAAATGGGGTTAGAAAAATATATCTCCAGTTGAATTTTTTCCTTAAGATATGGCATGAAAGTGTAAAAGTAGCGGTAAATAAAGAGAGAATAATATAAGTCAATATTGATGGCAGGAGTGAGAAAATAAATGAAAGGCCACCAAATTTTACGATTGATTCTGGAAGCCATCTAAGAAGTGCTGCGTAAAAAATAAAACCACTTAAAAATCCACCTCCAAAGGCTTCCTTTTTATTTTTGGAAATGTCTATAAATTTAAATAGTGGAATTAGTGCAAAATAGGAGAGAAACCAGGCATTGAATCTTGGAAAGGAAAGTAAGAGAAGTAGTGCCGATGAAAACAGGTAGAATATTTTTTTTAATTTCTCATCCATTTTTAACTTTCACAAACATTTTATGGGCTAAGTATGAACTCCTAACAAGTGGAGAAGAAAAAACTCCTTTGAATCCTATATTTAATGCATATTCCCTTATTTTGTCAAATTCTTCTGGGGTAAGATATCTATCAACAGTTAGATTAGAGTGTTTTGGCTGAAGGTATTGTCCTATTGTAATCAAATCACATCCTGTATTTTTAATATCATCAAGTGTTTTTTCTATTTCTTCCATACTTTCCCCAAGTCCCACCATAATTCCAGATTTAACCGGCATTTTGGAATTGAGTTCTTTAGCCATTTTTAAAACATTCAAGGATGTATTGTAATTTGCCATTGGTCTTACTTTTTCATAAAGGGAGGGTACAGTTTCTATATTGTGATTAAATACATCTATTCCCGATGAAATAACGGTTTCAATGGATTTTAGATCCCCTTTAAAGTCAGGGACAAGTACTTCAACAATAATATCTCTATCCATATTTTTTATTGATTCAACACATCTTTTAAAATGCTCTGCTCCTCCATCGGGTAGATCATCTCTGGTAACAGAGGTTAGTACAACATAATTCAGTTCCATTTCTGCAATTGCAAGTCTTAAATTTTCAGGTTCTTTTTCATCAAGTGGTGCAGGTCTTCCCTTCTTAATGGCACAAAATCTACAATTTCTGGTACAGATGTCCCCCATGATTAAAAAGGTTGCAGTTCCCATGGAAAAACATTCTCCTCTATTTGGGCACTTTGCCTCTTCGCAGACAGAGTGTAAGGAGTATTTTCTGAGTATTCTTTTAATCCTGTGAGAAGAGGGTTTTAAGATATTTTTGTTTCTCAACCAGGGAGGAAGTCTCTTTCTAATAAATTTTTTCTTTTCTGACAAAACCATTTACTCCAAGTTTTTTCAATTTTCCCAGTAGTTTGAAAGCGTTATTTTTATTTCGAAAACTTCCCAGTTGTACCCTATAATAATCCCCTTTAAAGGCTGGATTTCTTATATAAACCTCAAATCCCATTTTTTTCAATTTCTGCTTATATTTTTCTGCTTCTTTTATATCTTTTGTTGCCATAACTTGAACAATATAAAAAGTTCTCGTTATATTTCCTGGTTTATGTGGGGTAATCTTTTTCACCAAATTCTTTGGTTTAGGTTTTATTTGTTTTTTTGTATTTTCTTTCTTTCCCAACTTTTTAGGAGTTGTGATGGTTTCCTTCCTTTTTGGGCTTGTTTTTACTACACTATTCTTTTCTTCTGATATACCACTTTTTTTGATGTCTTCTTCATTTATATCACTCTCTTCAACACTTATGGGGGTAACCACTTTTTCTGATGGAATTTCAGATGTATCATGGAAAAGATTTTTAAACTTTTTTTCTTTTTCAAGTTTAGATATTTCCATATTTTTCCCGATGGCAACTCCCACCACAAAGACAATTGTTATAATTGCAAGAATGAATAAAAATAAAATTATTACATCGGTGGAATTTAAAACATAACTTTTATCTTTTTTCTTCATTAAGTCCATCTCCAGGAAAAATTAAAGAGATATTATATAACATATATTTAGTAAAGGTAAATAAAATCCCCCTTTTTCACTTTTGTTTTTTTTATTAATTTCCCTTTAGAATTTTGAGATATTTTTTTAAATATGATTTTAAAATGATAAACTTTTTATTGTCCTTTATCTTAAATTTATATTTTTTCCCCTTGTATTTAAATCTAAAACCTGAAGTTTCACCAAAGGATATATCCTGCAAATCTTTTAATTTTGCCTTCATGGAGTGGGATGATGTTGTTTCATATCTGAAAGTATCTTCAGTAAATATAACGTATCCTGAACAACTACCAATAAAATGTTTGTGTTCTGCAGGTATTGAGGTTCTAAAGATTTCTGACATTTTATAGAGAATGAGTGCTTTATTGTAAAGGTTGTTCACTTTTTGAGCGCTGACACCTGGAATGATTCCACTTTTAGCAATTTTTAAATATTTAAGGGATTTTTGGTATTCTCCCTTTGATAGGTATAAAACTCCAAGTTCATATGCTGCAGTGTAGTCTCTGGGATTAATGCTTAAAGTCTTTTTAAAATATTCAATGGCCTTCTGGTAATTTTTTAATTCAAGAAAGGATGCCCCAAGATAAAAATAGGCCTTTGATGGATTGGGTAAATTTGGTACGGCGTTTAATAGATGTTTTATCGCAATTACATATTTCCCACTTTTATAATTGCTTAATCCTTTATAGA
>JAMOQF010000018.1 GCA_027064125.1 Acidobacteriota bacterium | reverse complement strand
TTTTAAAAAAATTTCTTGACAAAAGTTTTGCTGAACAATATAGTTAGGTTTCCTAACTATTGGGAGTTATTTTATGAGAGAACTTGAAGATCAAATAATTTATGGACTTGAGAAATTGTGTAGCATAAGTAGTTTTTACCTTGAAAAAAAGGCAAAGGATTTTGGACTCAGTTCCCTTCAGTTGAAAATTTTAGAATATCTTGAGAGAAGGTGTGTCAGTTCCCTCACAGATATTGCGCTTGAATTTGAAATAACAAAGGCAACTGTAAGTGATTCTATAAACGGGCTTGTTAAGAAGGGATTTGTTGAAAAAAGGGTGACTGAAATTGACAAAAGAAGAAAAAAACTTGTCCTTACCAGGAAAGGAAAAGAAGTTGTTGGGGATTTGAGATTTAATGAAAAGATACTTGAAGAGTTTTTCTCTGAAAATGGAAGAGAGATTGGGGTTACATTTTTAAATATTTTAAAAAAGATTCTCTTGTCTATGCTTGAAAAAAAGGCTGGACAAAGGATAATAGTGTGTCCTCTGTGTGGAAATTTCATAAAAAAGGATGATGGTTTCTTTTACTGCACTTTCTTAAATAAAAAGTTTTCCATGGAAGAGATAAGATTAAATTGTAAAAAATTTTTTTATAAAAAAAATAATTAGGAGGATAGTATGTCTATGTTTTGTTTTCAATGTCAGGAAACTGCAAAGGGTGTGGGTTGCACCATAAATGGAGTTTGTGGTAAGAAAAAAGATACTGCAAATTTACAGGATCTTTTAATTTACGTTGCAAAGGGTATTTCCTATGTTTCTATAAGAGGAAAAGATTTGCCGGAAGATATCGAAGAAAAAGTGAATAAATTTCTTCTGGATGCCCTTTTTACCACAATTACAAATGTAAATTTTAATTCTGAAGATATTAAGGATAAGATTGAATATGGACTTAAATTAAAGAGAGATTTGATTAAACTTGGGGGTGTGGATGTAGCGAGTGCTCCCGAAGCTGCAAGATGGGATAGCGATAGAGATGAATTTGATGAAAAGGCAGAAAAAGTTGGAATTTTAAACATTAAGAATGAGGATGAAAGATCCCTGAAGGAATTAATCGTCTATGGAATTAAAGGTATAGCAGCCTATGCAGAACATGCATATGTACTTGGATTTCAGAAAAGGGAAATATTTGAATTTATAAAAAATGCCCTTTCAAAGACCCTTGAGAATTTATCCGTTGAGGAGTTGATTGATCTTGTTTTTGAAACTGGTAAATATTCAGTTGAGGTAATGGCTTTACTTGATGAAGCAAATACTTCCACTTATGGTCATCCTGAAATTACTGAGGTCAATCTCGGTGTGGATAAAAATCCTGGAATTTTAATAAGTGGACATGACTTAAAGGATCTTGAAGAATTACTTGAGCAGAGTAAGGATAGTGGAGTTGACATTTATACACATGGGGAAATGCTTCCCGCTCAATATTATCCAGCCTTTAAAAAGTATTCCCATTTTAAGGGAAACTATGGAAATGCCTGGTGGAAACAAAATGAAGAGTTTGAAAAATTTAATGGACCCATTTTGATGACCACAAATTGTCTGGTACCTCCAAGGGATTCATATAAGGATAGGGTTTATACCACAGGGGTTGTTTCTTTTCCGGGATGTAAACATATTCCCGATAGGGAAAATGGCAAACCCAAGGATTTTTCTGAGATTATAGAGCATGCAAAAAGGTGCCAGCCACCTCAGGAACTTGAAAGGGGAAAAATAATAGGTGGATTTGCCCACAATCAGGTTTTTGCACTTGCAGATAAGATAGTTGATGCGGTTAAAAGTGGAGCCATTAAAAAGTTTGTTGTTATGGCAGGTTGTGATGGAAGGATGAAGTCAAGGGAATACTATACTGAATTTGCTAAAAAATTGCCTGAGGATACTGTGATTTTAACTGCTGGTTGTGCAAAATACAGGTACAACAAATTAAATCTTGGGGATATTAATGGAATTCCAAGGGTTTTGGATGCTGGACAATGTAACGATTCCTATTCTCTGGTTGTGGTGGCAATGAAGTTAAAGGAGATATTCAATTTAAATGATATAAATGAACTACCAATTATCTACAACATTGCATGGTATGAACAAAAGGCGGTTACTGTATTACTTGCCCTTTTATATCTTGGAGTGAAAAATATACACCTTGGTCCAACCCTTCCAGCCTTTTTATCACCCACAGTCTTAAATTTCCTCGTTGAAAAATTCAACGTCAGCACAATTTCAAATGTGGATGACGATATGAGGAAATTCTTTGGATAGTTGAACAGGGGGAAGTTTCCCCCTGAAAGTTTTACATCCCTTTCGAATGGTTTTGGCGGGGATTAAATGTCAAAATTATCCATTATTATTTTTTCTATATCTTCTTCAGTTTTCTTCTCAGGAATTACAATTCCGCTATCTGAAAGTAATTTTAAAAGGATTTCCCTTGTTTTTCTTCTATTTTCATTTAAATTGTGAATTGTTTCTAAAATTATTTCAATAGAATCTTCAGGTGTGAGTTTTAAATCCATTAGAGTATCCTTTACAAAGGTGAATGGAGATGTAAAATTTTCAGAGTATTTTAATTTATCTATTAATTCTTCATGAGTAGTGGGAAAGAGTTCTTTGATTTTTTCTAAAAATTTATTTAATATAATTATGACCAGATCCTTTTCTATTTCCAGATTTTTCATAATGTCTATTCCCATTTTCATATTGTAGAGTCTGTCCATGAATTTTATGGCGAGGTTTTTGGGAATAATTTTTCCATGCTGGGGAGCAAAAATTTCTGGGAATGGATTGAGCAAAAAGATCCTGTCTATTAAGGTTTTTATTGCATAAGAAGATGGCATGTAAATTTCATGGAATATCTTTATACCTTTCCAATCATCTTCTTCTGCAAATAATTTTCTATCCTGTTGTATATTTACTCCGGATAGGAAATCTCCTGTAAATAAAATTTTTGTTGTAAAGTCATATAAAAGATAACTTCCTCTGAAATGACAGTAGGGAGCAGGTATAAATCTCACTTTTTCTTTGGTTCCCTTTATTGTAACTTCCTTTGAGAAAAAGGGAATTTTTTCAATTGGGATAAATGTAGTTTCTGGAATTACATCATACATCTTTATCAATCGCCAGGTATCAATAGAAGATATAATTTTTAAATGTGGGGAAAGTTTTAGAAGTTTAGGAATGGAGGATGATACATCTGGATCCTGGTGACTTAGAAATAGAAAATCTATATTTGAGTGTCCACCAAAAATCTTTTCACAAATTTTTAAGACAGAACTTAAATCCAGATTAGTCCCTGGATCCAGAATTATATTTTTGTTTTGATATAATCCCTTAAAAACTTTAAAGTATACATTTCTATGAAAATCCTTTTCTGGAGAACGATATATGAAAAAACCCTCAACTATTTTTTGGAAATTTCCTGTCAATTAGTTTTTCCTATATCATATTATAGATTAGTATATTAAATTTTTTCTAAATAGTAAATTATATTTTGAAAATTTCAGGGAATGCCAAGTTAGTTGCAAGGCTTTTTAATATCTCCTTTTAGAAGTGAAAAGACAAGTAGCAGAAGAAAACCTTAAGTTTCTTGAGGAAAATCTTGAATTTTTTTCTTTAAAAAACAGATACAAAAACTTTTCAGTACTTTCCTCGTTTTTGGGAAAACCTCTAACTTTTATGTAGAAAGTTAAAAAAATTTCTGTTTAGTAAATGATATTTATTAAGATAATTAAAAAAAAAAGAGATCTTTTCAATTTTTCCCGATGCCAATTCCACTTCATCACTTTTTCCTACCTGTTTAATTTTTGTCTTTTTATTAAATTCAGGTTTATACCTATCTTCACACTAAACTTCATCCAGAAGGTTTACAGAAAGGAAGAAATTTTACTTAATCGATTGACTTTTGCCAGAAGATTTTCTTTTTGCTATATTTTAATTTTTTTCTTCTATCTAACAACCTCGAAAGACCTCTAAAAATCCATAATAGCAAATGGTGAAAGGTAAAAAACAGAAAAAAATCCTTTTCTTTCTCATCTATAAACCCGCAAAACCCATGGTGGGAATTATGTGGGAGTGATTTCAGCCTGATACCTTTTTAATTTTACATGACATTTATTATTTTTATTTATTATTTTTAGGTCTGTCCCCACCCAACTACCCACCTTTTTCACTTTTTTACTTACTTACTTGCCTGATACTTTTTTAAAATTTATTCTCAAATTCAGGCCTATCCCCGTTTGTCACCTTTTCATCTTTCATTTTCTCCCAAATACCTCCTTAAGGGTTTATAAGGAT
>JAMOQF010000017.1 GCA_027064125.1 Acidobacteriota bacterium | reverse complement strand
TCCCCACCTCCGTCCCCACCTCCAAATTCCAAATCTAAAATCTTGCCAAAACCTTGCCTGACACCTTTCCTTAAAACACCTTTTTCCCAAATCTCAAATCTTAATTCAAAAATCTCAAATCATGCCTGACACTTTTTAAAATTTTCTCTTATTCAGATCTGTTCCCCTTCCCATTTCCCTGAAAGTTTATAAAAGGGAAAAGAGATTTTTTTAAATCCTTGACTTTTGCCAGAAAATCTTAAGTCATTGCCAGTTTTAGTTTTAGTTTTTTATTTTCCTTGTCCCCTAAATTCCATTTAAATTTTTTGCCTGACACTTTTCCCAAATCTTAAATCACAGATCAAATCTTGCCTGACACTTTTTTGTTAGAATTTAGAATTTTTTATTGTAGAAAATATAAATTCTGCCTTTTTAATTGCCTCCTTAGCTTCTTTTTCGGTGTATTCTTCTGTGGGTATAAAATCTTCTACTCCGTAAAAAGCAAGTTCCTTCTCTTTTCTGAGGGATTTCGATATTTCCTTAATCGCTTCAAGATCTTCTTTTATTTGTTGGGGTAAAAAATTTCTATACTTTTCAAGGACTTTACCCGGATCGTGAATCTTAGGTACTTCCGCCCCCATTTTTCTCAAAAGTGCTTTTAATATCAATTCCACACATTCCTCCTCTACTTCTCTAACTACATCTGCATAATCTTCATTTTCGAGAAAGAAGTATAGGGCTTTTATTCTAACTTCTGATTTTTTCATGTAGTCCTGTGCAAGTTTATCTTTCATATTAGCTTTTTCCCCATCAATTTTTCTCTGCTAAAATCTAAAATATAACTGTTTCCAATGGGTATTTTTTTTATATGTTTTGCATATTTTTTAAAAGGATTTAAAATCTTTTTTAAGAAATTTTCTTTATCAGATAGAATGACAACAATCTTCAAGCATGTCAAGGTATAGGGGATTAAAATATATGGAACCCTCTCTGATTTTGGTTTTCCTTTGAGTTTCATAAATTTATTATATCAAAAATTAATAATTAAGTTGGATACTTTTTTAAATTAATACATTGCAATCAGTGCCAGAATTGACATTATATCTATAATGTAAAGGGTTATGGAAATTTTTTTAAATTCGCCATTTAAAATTTTTAAAACTGTATATGTTAAAAATCCCCATACAATTCCCTGCGTTATTGAATATGTAAGTGGAATGAGAATAAAAGCTATAAATGCCGGTATTGCCTCAGTTAAATTGTCCCACTCAATTTCCCTCAATGTCTTTGCCATAAATACGCCCACAATTACTAAGACCGGTGCTGTTGCAACAGAAGGCACAAAAGAGAGTAGGGGACTTAGAAACATAAATGGTAAAAAGAGCAATCCAGCCACAACTGCCGTAAGTCCAGTTTTACCACCCTCCTGTATGCCTGCTGAAGATTCAATGTAGACTGTGCCGGAGGATGTGCCACTTATTCCGGAAATTGTTGTTGCAAGAGCGTCAGTTAACAATGCCTTGTTGACATTTATAGGTATTCCCTTGTCATCGATCAAATTTGCTGACCTTGCAAGTCCCAGATAGGTGGAAATGGAGTCAAACATATCTGTGAATAAAAAGGTAAACACTGGGGCAATCATCCCAATGGTGAGAGCCTCTTTAACATTCATTTTAAAAAATAGAGAAAATGAGGGAAGAGATATTATTGTTTTAGGCGGAGTTACTATTCCACTTTTTATTATTCCAGCCTTAAAAAGTCCAATGGATGCTATTAAAACAACTATTGAATTGATTATTATTGATAAAAGCAGTGCACCCTTTATTTTTTTTGAGACTAAAAACATTGTAAGTGCAAAACAGAGGATAAAGAGTTCAGTCTGGATATTAAACCCTCCAAATGAAACCACAGTCCCTTTTCCACCTACTATAAATCCCACATCATTTAATCCAATAAGGGCAAGGAATAATCCTATTCCTGCAGCAACTGCATATTGAAGATTGGTGGGAATTGCCTCAACAATCATTTTTCTGATGTTTAGAAGGGATAGGATTATAAATACTATTCCAGATACAAAAACGGCACCGAGGGCTGTTTCCCAACTGACTCCTTTTCCCAGGACAAGTGTATATGTAAAAAAGGCGTTCAGTCCCATTCCAGGTGCTATTGCATAGGGGAGTTTGGCATATATTCCCATTAAGATGGATGTTATGGCACTTACAATTACGGTTGCGGTGAGGATTGCAGCAAAGTTCATTCCGGTTTTTGAGAGAATGGATGGATTCACAACAATTATGTAGGACATTGTTAAAAATGTTGTAATTCCAGCAAGAATTTCAGTTTTTAAATCACTTTCACCTTTTTTTAAACTAAAAAAATCAACAAATTTTTGTGCTTCCATTTTTTTCCTCCTCTCATTTGATTAAAAAATATCAAAAAAACATTAAGTTGTAAAGTTAGGATTTTTCGGCGGTGTAACACTAATTGTGTGGGGAGAAAAGAATCTTCTCATCAAAAGAAAGAGGTTTGAAATTAGCCTCGAAAGGAAGTTTCTGAAAATAAGGTGAAAATACTTTATATGGAGCATAAAAATTGGAATTGGTGCCAGGCAGAAATTTAGGGGGCATTCAGGGGAGGCAAATAAGAGAAAAAATTAAAATCTGGCAGGAAGAAAGTTTTCTTGCAGTAATCAAATGATTAAGCAAAAATCCTTTTTTCCTCTATAAACCTACTGGGAGGCTTCTGGATAGGCAAATAGGAAAAGAAACTAAATACTGGTAAAAATAAAATCTTTTAGTAAAAATCAATGATTTATGAAAATTTTTTTTACTTTCTTTTTTAAGGACAAAAATTCAAGGCTTTCTTCAAAAAGTTTAAGGTTTTCCTTTGTTAAGAACCGGTTCTTTTCTCTTCTAAAAGAAGATATTAAAAGTTTCGCATAATTAGGTTGATATTACCGATTTTTCTCAGATAATTTGAAAAAGAGATTCATTTGTGAAATAATAGAAAAAGTTAATCTGAGGTTATTGTTTTATGTCAAAAATTACAATTTACAAAGCATCTGCAGGTTCCGGAAAAACATTTAAACTCTCTGTTGAATTTTTAAAACTTTTAAAAGAAAATAAACTTGAATCGGTAGTTGCCCTTACCTTTACGAGAAAAGCAGCCGCTGAGATGAGGGAGAGGATCCTTAAGTTTTTAAGATCAATTATTTTTGAAGAAAAAAATATCCCCGGAGATCTAAAGGGTATTTTTAAAAGAAAAGAGGATGCCCTTACACTTTTTATAGATATTCTTAAAAATTTTTCTCTTTTTCAGGTAACAACCATTGATTCCTTTATGAACAAGATCTTCAGGTCTCTTTCCATAGAATTTGATGTGAGTCCTGACTATGAAGTGATTTTTAATAAAGATGAAATTTTTGATGCTGCCGTTGAAGTTTTACTTGAAGGTGAAAGTAAAAGAGAAGACTTACTTAGATACTTAAGTTCCCTTCTTGCAGTAAGCAAAATGGGATTTGATCCCGTTAAGATAGTTAAAAGGGGATTAAAGGAATTTGATTTGTACGTTGGTACGTTGGGTGGCTCACAAAAAGAATTTGATCTTGAATCTTTCAAGAATGAAATATTTCAAAATGCCATTAAAAATCTCGATGAAGGATATAGGAGAGAGTTGCAGGAATTGTTTGGTAAAAATGGGGATTTTACTGAGGTTTTGAAAGAATTATTTTCAAAATTAAAAAAATATGTAAATTCCAACAGGGAGAATTTTAATGGGAACAGGATTAGATGGGTGAATAAAGATTATTCCGATAAAGTTGGTTTAAAGTTTTTAGATTACGTTAAACTTTCCGATCTTTTGAAAAAAAGCAGTTCCATAAATATAGATAAAAAAGTTTGTAATATTTTTGATAGTTTTAAGGAACTTTACAGGGTTTCAAAACTCTACCACATATTTTATGAGGGATTAAATTCTGCAAAAGTCCTTGAAAGTGAAGTAAAAGTTGAAGATGAGATTAAAAGAAGTTTAAATGTGGTTCATCTTAAATCGATAACAAATAAAATAATAGAGAAAGTTGGTGATGAGAATTCTCCTTTACCGGTTACCTATGCATATATAAAATTGAACACCACCATAGAACACTATTTAATAGATGAGTTTCAGGATACCTCAGATGCACAATATAATGCCATGAAAAGTTTTATGGATAATGCAGTTTCTGGGGGAGGTTCTTTATTTTTTGTGGGGGATAAAAAACAGGCAATCTATGGCTGGAGGGGGGGAAATTATGAGTTATTTGATGAAATAAATAATTTCAAAGAAGATATAGGAGTGAACAAGTTTGAAAGTAAATTGCTGAAAGAGAATTTCAGATCCCTTAAGAATATAGTTGAGTTTAACAACTTCATTTTTGGG
>JAMOQF010000016.1 GCA_027064125.1 Acidobacteriota bacterium | reverse complement strand
TGACCTCCCTAAAAGCCATTTAAATTTTTTGCTTGGCACCAATTTCAATCAAACTAAGGTCTATCCCACCCCACCTCTTTTTTTACTTACTTACCTATTTACTATTTATACTTCTTACTTGCCTGACACTTTTTAAAAACATATTCTTCTTTCTTTCAGGTCTCCTTCAAATTTGACACAATTAATTTTACACTGCTAAATTATATTGACAAAAAAGATTTCATTTGTTATAAAGCAACTTTATTTTTTACTTTTTTGGAGGAGAGATGTCTAAGAAATGTGACATATGTGGGAAAAAGCCCATGTTTGGGCATAATATAAGTCACGCTCACAATGTGACTAAAAGGAGATTTGAACCCAATCTCCACAGGGTGAGAGCATATATAAATGGGGAAGTAAAGAGAATAAAAGTATGTACCCAGTGCCTTAAATCTGGAAAAGTTATAAAGCCACCTTTAAAATAACCCCCCAAAAACGCCATCCACTTTTAAAGTCTCTTTTGGATGGCTCTTTTTCTTTACATACATTCTTTTATTTATTTAACAATCAAAAAAAATGTTGTATAATATTTGTGTAAGAATGTTTGCTATTTTATTGTAAAAGTCAAAAAGAGTTGTTGAAATTTATATTTGCCCTCACTTGTTGAGGAGTAAATTTCAAATATGGTGTGAGGATAAAATGAGTGAAGCTATTGAAAAGAAAAGGAAATGTCCCAAATGTGGTTTTGTCTCTGAAAATCCAAACACAACCTTTTGTGAGGTATGTGGTTTTCAATTTGTAAAACCCGAAGAAGGCAAAATTATTTGCTTTGCATGTAAAAAAGTAATTCCAGAAGATAGCAAAATATGTCCATTTTGTGGTGTTAAAATAAAAGGAGAAAATATACCCAGGCCATTTTTAATTTCCTATGATGAAAATGGAGAAAAAACTCAGTTTCCAATTTTCTTACCCAAAACCACTGTGGGCAGAAACCCAAAATGTACAGTCTCGTTTCTGGGAGAAAAATCCATCTCTTCCCAACACTGTTTGATATTTTATGAAAATGGGAAATTCTTTATTAGAGATTTAAACAGCACGAATGGAGTATATCTGAATGGGAAGAAAGTGGAAGAAGCGGAATTAAGAGATGGAGATATAATAAAACTTGGGTTGAAAAAGTTAAAATTTAATATTAACAATCCCCTTTAGAGGTTACAAAAATGAAGATTTGTCCAACTTGTAGTAAAAAATTTGATGATAGATATAAGTTCTGTCCAGAAGATGGGACACTTTTAATGTCCGTGGTAGAAGAAAAGGATCCAATGATAGGGAAAACCCTGAAAAACAAATATGTCATTGAAGAATTGGTTACAACTGATTCCATTGGAAGAACCTTCAAGGGAACCCAAAAGCTTCTGGGTAGAAAGGTTTTCATAGAAATTTTTAATAAAAAGTTTACCCTTAAAAAAGAATTCAGGCAAAAATTGGAAGAAGCCATCCAGAAATATTCAAACCTGCAGCATGGAAATATTGCCGTTGTTTACGATTTAGATGAAACAGAGGATGGAAGATTTTATGTGGTTTCAGAATATGTTGAAGGGAAGTATCTTTCAGACATTTTAAAGGAAGGAACTTTATCTGAAGAAAGGGCACTTAATATATTTTATCAAATTACAGACGCCCTATATCTTGCCCACAAAAACCTTATTGAACATGGATTTTTAACTCCAAATCAAATAATAATTAATAAAACCCCCGACGAGAAGGAGGTAGTTCAGATATACAATTTTGGCATATCTAAACTCCTGCTTGAAGAAAAGATGGAAAAGTATTTTGTAAATGGTGAAAAGGTTTTCACTCTTGAAGAAGTAACCTTTCTTGCTCCTGAACACATAAAAGCAAAACCAGATATTGACGACCTATCTGATATTTACTCCCTTGGTGTTATAATGTATTATGCGCTCACTGGATTTCCCCCATTTCAAGCAGATTCTCCTGAAGCAATGATAGAAGCCATTTTAACACTTGAGCCAATACCACTAAACAAACTTGAAAATTTCAAAAATATTTCTAAAAATTGGGATTCCATAATCTTAAAATGCCTTGCCAAAAATAAAGAAAGCAGATTTCAATCTGCATCTGAAATCAAAAAAGAACTTATAAAACTAAAAAAGATACTGGAGAGAAAAAGCGAACCCACCATAAAAGTAATAGCAGAAGAAGAAAAGGAACTTCTTGTGAAAGAAGAAATGGAACCTGAAAAGACCACAATACTTGGTGCTGAACCTGAAATACATCATAAAACTCCAAAACTTTCTGAAACACTTTTTATTGAAGAATTTGAAGTAGAAAAGAAGTTAAAAGAAGAAAAAGAAAAAGTAAAAGCAGAAAAAGCACCGGAAGAAATAGGTGAAAAACTCCCTCCCTTACCGGAACAAGAACCTATTCCATCAGAGGAAAAAATGGAAGTAAGTGAAAAAAGTGAGAAAGTTGAAGAAGAAGAAGAAGAAATAGTAGAAGAAGTAGAAAAAACAGAAATTATTGATCATATTCTGGACAAAGTTGAAGGGGAAGAAGAAGCACTGACATTAACAGAGATGATGCCCCCATCCACCGAAGAAGTAGGCATTGAAAATGCGGAAACTGTAATGGTAGAAAGAGCACCTAAAATTGAAGAGGGAAAAGATGAAAAAGTTAAAATTACTCCCCAAATTACTTCAGATAAAACAGCAGTTGACATTCCGTCAGAAAAATTAAAAAAGGAAGCCGAAAAGAAATTAGAGGAAAAAGTACCTGAAGAGGAAGAAAAAATTGAAGAACTTCCAGAAGAAGATTCTCTTGAAACTATTGCAATTCCAACTCCCAATTTGCCCCCACCACCACCTCCTCCAACACCACCTAAAAAAACAATTCCAGATCTGGAAGAACCCACAACGCCAGAAATCAAGTTAAAAGATGAAGGTTTCGAAAAAATACCCACTGAAGAAAAAATCATCTATGAAGATGAAGAAGAAAAAAAGATAAAAGAAACAGTAGAAAGGGAAAAAATATCTACAAAGACTAAAAAATCTTCAAAAAGTTTATTTATAATTATTGGAGTTGTGGGTATAGTACTTATACTCCTTGTCATAGGACTTCTCTCACTTATAAAAACATTTTTCACCCCACACTTTGGTGTTCTTGAAATTAAGTCAAATCCACCTGCTGCAAAGATATATCTTGATGGGGCTCCCATTGGCAATACTCCCTATCTTCAAGAAAAAATTGACGTGGGTAAACATTCAATTGTTTTAAGGAAAGATGGTTTTAAACCTCTAAAGCAAGAAATTAACATAGAAGCAGGTAAAAAGACAGTCCTTGAACTTACTTTAGTCCCCTATGGTTCACAAAAACCATCCACTTCAAAAATGATAGGTCTTGAAGAGATACAACAACTCCTTGACAAGGCCCAGATGGCATATAATGAAAAAAGAATTTTCTCTCCAGAAGATGATTGTGCACTATATTACATTAACAAGATACTTGAACTTGACCCACAAAATGAATCTGCCCTTAATCTTAAGGATAAAATCATTGGAGAAAATTTGGATGGCATAAATAGGGCCGCAAGAAGGGGAAACTGGTATTTAGTAAAAAAACAGAGTGAAATTCTTTTAAAATACTTCCCTGATAATGAGGATTTAAATAATTTATACAACAAAGCAAAAGAAAGAATAGCTAATTACATTAAGAGGAAAAAGCAAACCATTATAAAATTCAAAAAACTTGTGGAAAGAAGCATCAGGGATAAAAAATATGTAACGCCACCCGGAGACAATGCTGTTGAATATCTATACCAAATATTAAGACTTGATAAAAATAATTATTACGCAAAAAAGACCTTAAAAAAGGTTAAAGATCTGGCATCCTTCCAGATAGATACCGCCATTATAAACTCCCAGTGGGAAAGAGCAAATGAAATAACAAGCGCCTATTTAAAACTATTCCCAGGCGATGTAAAAATTAAGAGAAAATCGGAATTGATTGCCCAAAAATATAAAGAATACCTAAAAAAATTGGCTGAAATAAAAAAACAAAAGGAAAAAGAGAGAAAAATTCAACAGGCAAAGGATGAATTCTATAAAGGATTAAGCAATTATAAAAGTGGGAAATATGTAATTGCGATAAAACACCTATTAAACTCCGTACCAAATTTACCCAATCCATCAAAGGCCTATTTTTACCTTGGGGCATCCTTTCTCGAATTAAAAAATTACCAGAAGGCCATTGAATACTTTAAAAAGACTTTAAGCATAAATCCCAGAGACTACACTGCAGCATATGAATTGGGGGTACTTTACCTATCGAAGAAAGAATATCAAAAAGCTCTCAAATATTTAAAGATTGCAAAAAATGGAATCATTCCAGGTGTCAGCGCTCAAAAAGTGAACAACCTTTACAATAAAGCACTTATTCTCCATAAAATGTCAGAAATCTTTAGAACATCAATACCAGCAGAACACA
>JAMOQF010000015.1 GCA_027064125.1 Acidobacteriota bacterium | reverse complement strand
CCACAGGAAGAGAGTTTTTCAAATGTATTTCTGTGTAACCATTTTTCAAAAATTTTAATTCTGGGTGGTCAAAGAAGATGTGTAGTTCTTTGGAATTTGTTGATAGAGCAAATGTTGAAAATATGAAAAAAAATAATGTGAAAAGAATAAAAAAGTTCCGCTTCATTTTTACTCCATTCATCGAATTTTAATTTAATTTGAAATTAGCATTTTACTACTAAATTTTATAATTTTTTACCAATTTTTTAGTGTGAAAACTTTGCCTGACACCTTTTACCATTTTCTTTTGCTTTTTTGGTTTATCTAATTTAAAATAAAATATACCAGTTGAAAAGATATGGGGAAAAAGGAAAATATGATGAGAAATTTTAGGAAGATTCTTTTTATCTTATTTTTAAATTTATTCTTGCTTTTTCCCCTTCTTAAGGACCTTTCAAAGGTGGATGGGGGACTTAACTTCTTTTCTACAAAGAGTGAGGTTGCCCTTGGGGAAAGGTACAACGCAGAACTTCAGAGAAAATTACCTATAATACACGATAGAGAGATAAGTGAATACATAAATATGCTTGGCTATAAACTTGTGGAACACTGCAAGAGAAAGGATATAACCTATCATTTTTATGTGGTAAATACAAGTGATGTAAATGCCTTTGCCGTGCCCGGAGGATTTATCTATGTTTACAGGGGATTAATTGATCTTTGCAGTAATGAAGGAGAACTTGCAGGTGTAGTTGGACATGAGATAGGACACATTGTGGCAAGACATTCAATGAAACAACTTTCCAAGAAATTGTTGATTGCCGGTATTTTATCCGGTGCAACCTTTGCGATAAGCAGAAAAAGTAGAAAATGGGCTCAGATTATCTCCCTTGCAGGTGGTGTCGGATTTTTTCTTACCGAACTTAAATATAGTAGAGATGACGAGAGACAGGCTGATTATCTTGGAATACAGGAGATGTATGAGGCAGGATATGACCCATATTGTATGGTAAGTTTTTTTAAAAAGATGGAGAAACTCTCCAAAAAAAGTAAAACTGGAAGTTATCCAGCCTTTTTGAGAACCCACCCCCTTACAAAGGAAAGAATAAGAAATGCAATTAATGAAATAGAAAAACTTGACTATAGTGGGGGAGGAGTAAAAAACAGCATAAGTTTTAACTATTTTAAAGATGAGTTTAGATATCTTCCACCTCCTCAGAAAAATGTACTCAGTAGAAATAGCAGCAGGGGATTAAGTGGAGGAGAATCCAGCAATTACCCGGAAAGTTATGGAAGGAGAAGTTTTTCAAAACAATTTATCGTTCCCGGAAATACCGTATGGAAAAATAGTGGAATATACTTGAAAAAGGGAGATATTGTTGAAATTTATGCAAGGGGAAGAATTTACTGGAAAAAGAAAAGTTATGAGAGTTGCACCCCCGATGGGGCACCTGGAACTAAAGGGGGCTTTTTTAAACCCATAAGTTCTGAACTTACTGGAACACTAATTGGAAAAATAGGAAATTCAAAATATTTCAGGATTGGAAGTTATAGAAAATTCAGGGTGAAGGTAAATGGATATTTATATCTCGGAATAAATGACGACAATCCCTTTGACAACAGAGGAAAATATTTTGTAAAAATAAGGGTAAATGAAAGATAACATCTTTAAGATAATATATCATACTGCAGACATTGGAATAGAAGTTGTTGCAGGTAATTTGGAGGATCTCTTTAGAAAATCTGCTCTGGGGCTTCTCAATTTAATTTCAGATACATCCCTCATAGATATTAAAGAAAGTGTTAATTCCTTTGTAGAGGGGAGCGACCATGAGGAACTTCTTGTAAATTTTTTGAATGAAATTATTTTTCTACACGAGACAAGGGAGATGGTTTTTAAAGATGTGGAAATAACACACTTTAAACCATTTGAAATAAAGTTTATTTTATATGGGGAGAAAATAGATATAAATAGACATACATTTAAATTTTCAGTAAAATCCTGTACATATCACAATTTAAAAATTGAAAAAAATGGTGATAATTATTCAGTAAAAATAATTTTTGATACTTAGAAGGAAACTGCAATATGGAAATTAAACTTGCCGGATTTAATGTAGATGTTGAGATATTAAAAGAGGTAAAGAATCTCTTAAGCAAATTTTCTGAGTCTCTTTCAGAGGATGAGAGGGAAAAAATTAAAACTATCACAGAGTTTACCCCTGAAACAATTTCAGCAGCCTATGCAAGGATAAGCAGGGCCCCTGAGGTAATATGGGAATTGAGAAAAATTGCCAGAAATGAAGTAGAAAGGGCAAGAAAGTCCAATGAAAAAATTGTATTTGGTCTTGGCCACTCCTCAATTGCCGAACATGCTGTGTTTAACATTGATTTTGTAGATATTAGCAGGTTGGCTGTTGAATTTTTAGAACACTTTAGACTTGCATCCTTTACTGAAAAATCCCAGAGATATGTAAAGTTTGAAGACGATTTCCTTCTCCCCACCGAATTTTTGGGAACAATTTTTGAAGAAGATTACTACAAACTTATGAGATACCTCTTTAGCAAATATGAAGGTTATTATGAAGAAATTTCCAGAAGATATCAGGATGAGGGAATGAAAAAAAAGGAGGCAGATCTAAAAGCAAAGGAGGATGCAAGATACATTCTACCCCTTTCAACATTTACCCAGGTTGGAACAACTTTTAATGCAAGAACACTTGAGAGGGTAATTCAAAAGGCTAAAGCCCATCCCCTCATGGAAGTCAGGGAAATGGGTGAAAAACTTGAAAGGGAAACATCCTCCATAACTCCATCACTTATAAAATATACAAAGCCTGAAGGATTTCACCTTTTTACTGAGAAACTTTTGGATGAGGTCGTTTCAGATGTTTTTAAGGATAGGGATTTTGCCACTGATAAAGGGGTAGGGGATCTGGTTGAACTTATAGGATATGAAGAATATGCAGATGAAAAAATTTTGGCACTGATTCTCTTTAAAAGAAAGGGAGTTTCGTTTGAAATGGCTCTTAAACTGGCAAAGGAAATGGAAGAAAGGGATAAGAAAAGGATTTTTTATACAATTTTTGAAAATCTTGAAAGTTATCATTCCCTACTCAGGGAGTTTGAAGGGGTTGATTTTGAATTTATTTTGACAGTTAGTGCATCCTGTTTTGCACAACTTAAGAGACACAGAATGGCGAGTTTAATTCAATCTCCCTACAATCCCAATCTCGGGGTGGTGGTTCCCCCCATATTTAAAAAATTCAATCTCGAGGGGGATTTTCTAAAAACAGTGGAAAGAATTAATGAATTTTATGAGAAGATATCAAAAGGTATGGGAGTTGCATCTCAATATGTTCTGACAAATGCCCACAAAAAGAGGGTGTACATTAAAATGAATTTAAGGGAACTATATCATTTTATGAGATTGAGAGAGGACGTTCACGCCCAGTGGGAAATAAGGAATATTGCAAAAAATATAAGGGAAATTATTTTAAAAAAGTCAAAATATGCATCTCTTCTTCTGTGTGGAAAGGACAGGTTTGAAGATGTTAAGAGAGATGTCTTAAAAAAACTTAAGAATTGAGTTTTTGCTTTTCTGGATATATACTAATAATATGGAAGAAAAAATGGAACTAAAAGAATTTTTCATCAAGGGAATTATTTTAGATCCCACAAATAATGTACCCATTGTCCTTCTTGAAGATGTGGATCTCACCATGATAATACCTATTTGGATAGGATATTTTGAGGCAAACGCCATAGCACTGGGACTTGAAAATTTGACTTCACCTCGACCCTTAACACACGATCTTCTGGCATCAATTCTTGATGAACTGGATGTTGTTGTTAAAAAGATTGTTATAACAGACATAGTAGATTCAACCTACTATGCAAATATTTACCTTGAAAGGGATGGAATGGAATATGTAATAGATTCCAGACCAAGTGATGCCCTTGCCATTTCAGTTAAAAAAGGGGCAAAAATCTATGTAACGGATGATGTCATAAGAAAATCTTCTCCGATAAAATTAAATGAAATACCTGGTGAAGAAGATGATATAAAGGATTGGCTTGACAAATTGAATCCTGAGGATTTTGGAAAGTATAAGATGTAAAATTAAATATGCATTCCCATCACCACGTAGTAAATTTAAAAAGTCGAAAAATAGGCATTGCAATTTTTTTAAATGTGTTAATCACACTGAGTGAAGTGGTGGGTTCCATTTTCTCTGGATCCCTTTCACTTCTTACGGATGCCGTTCACAACTTTAGCGATGTGCTTGCCTTAGTTTTTACATGGATTGCCCACAAAATATCATTAAAAAAAGCGGATTTAAAGGGTACCTTTGGGTATAAAAGGGCTGAAATAGTTGCAGCACTTTTTAATTCTACAACTCTCTTGGGAATAGCAATATTTATAATCTGTAAGGGTGTGGAAAAATTCTTTAATCCCACAAATATTTTGCCGGAAATAGTTATATATCTTGCCATCTTGAGCATTTTGTTAAATTTTTTG
>JAMOQF010000014.1 GCA_027064125.1 Acidobacteriota bacterium | reverse complement strand
ACATCATCTCTTCCATCTCTATCAAAATCTCCACAACTAACAGCAATATTGCCACATGTGGAACCAGAGTTTATTTCATATTCACTCAATGAAAAAGTTGAATCCCCATTATTTACTAAAACAGCAAGATTTTCTTCCCCATTTTCTGCAACAAGCAAATCCTTAAAACCATCACCATTTATGTCTCCAAAGTTTATTCCAGTAGGTGAATTTGACAGGGGATAACTTTCCAATAAACTCAGGTTGTTGTCCATTATGTTTATAGTTTTCGATGTGGAATCAATATAGACATATTCATAATTTCCATCATTGTTCACATCCATTAATGTCGCACCCACCACATTTTCACTACCTCTCTTATAGGAAATTAAATATTCTCCACTGTTTTTCTCTTTTTCTAAAGATACCTTTAAGATCTCTCCCGAAAGAAGTGTTACTATAAATTCTATGTCACCATCATTATCTATATCTCCTACTGCCAAAGAAGTTATGGGAACATCTGCCACATGAATTATTTTAACATCCGCCACCGTTTCATCCTCTGTCATATAAGTAATTACGACATCTCCAAATGAGTTAGTAGAAACAAAATCCGGGATGTTATCTTTATTTACATCAATGACCTCTAAATCGTTTATCTCATTTCCCACAAATAACTCATTAAAGTAGGAAGACATATCCAAAGCAGTAGCGTAAAATATTGAAACTACAGAAACGGGATCATTTAAAACATAATATGTAAAACTTATTGAATCGTCATAGTAATAATAACCTAATTTTACATTGAGAAAGTTATTGTTATTGCTAAAATTGTAATCTCTTAAATCCAAAAAGAAGGAGGTTGTGGGAGACTTTTTATCTATATTATTTTCAGCCCAATTACTGGTATAGTTTGATGTAGGCCAGTAATTTCCGGGAACCCCTATTCTCACAAAAGGTTTATAGGCAGTATCAATATTCCAGGTTTCAGGAGATTGTGTAATTCTAATCAAGATTTTATTTTCTCCTTTAACATATCTCAATAATTGAACTGCATCTTCCCTTATATTTTTTAAAGATGGTCCACTGGAAAATTGACATACAGGCAAGTTTTTCACCTCAACATCATCTGGTGCAGGGTAGAGAGTGGAAAAATTCCCAGTTGCAAGTGTCTGGGTAAGGGTTACTTCATCGGGAAATTGAATTATAATAACAAAGGGATGGTATTCCAGATTTGAAGGTAAAGATGTGGGAGAAAAATAGAAATCTATAAAAGAATTTGAGAGCATCTGAGATGGAGAATTAATATAAACCCTTCCCTCCCCTACACTATTTGAAATTTCAATTGAATAATCCTGGGCAATTGATGCAACTGAAAGTAACAAAAAGAGAAAAAAGAAAAAAATAATCTTAATTTTCATACTTTTTCTTTCCATACCTTACCTCACAAAAAAACTTCAAAAAAAAATATTCTCGTGTATAATTTTACTATGGATATGAATAAGATAAAAGCGATTTTATTTTTTTTCATTCTCACAAGTTTCGTTTTCTCTGATTTAACTGTTAAATGGTACATAAATTATTTTAATGGAATTGATTTTATAAAAAAGGGAGAATATAAAAAAGCAAAAGTTTGCCTTGAAGATGCCCTTGCACAAAAGGGGAAACCCAAGAAATCTACCACATTTTATGCAAAAATCAGAGGGCCATATATTCCTTATTATTATCTTGCAAAAGTATATTTTCATCTTGGGCAATATGAAGTTGCAAAAAGCAAACTTGAAATGTCAGAAAGATTTAAAATAGCCCCTAAAATTCAATCTGACTTCTACGATTTAAAATCTCAAATAGAGAAAAAATTAAAGGAGTCAAAAAGCAAAACAATTGATAAAAGTATCACCCTTTATCAAAAGGGACTTGAATCTTACACTGGAGGAAATTTCGACAGGGCACTGGAATTCTTAAATAAGGCAATAGCTGCTAAAGGAAAGGAATCACAGAGAGCAAAAGAGTTAAAAGCAAAAATAATAAAAGAAATGCAATTTGAAAAGGCACTTGCTTCAGATTATAACAAAGGACTTAACCTGTTTAAAATAGGAAAATTTAACGAAGCATTAACTGTTTTTAATAGTATAAGTAAAAGAAAAGAATTCTATAAAGATGTTCCGGTACTAATTGAAAAATGTAAAAAGCAAATCGAGATGGAGAATGAATTTCAGAAAATAAAAAATGAGGTTTATAAAGGGTTAAATCTTGAAAGCAATAAAGAAAAGTTAAATATCTTGAAAAATGATGGATTTGACTCTGGAAAAGTAGCCAGGCTATTGGTGGTATTAAATGAAAAACTAAATCAAAAAAGTATAGAAGAGAGAAAAAAGGAAATAGGAAATCTCTATCTGGAGGGTGAAAAATATTTTAAGAGTGGAAACTTAAAAAAAGCCATGGACATTTTTAATAGAGTTTCTGAAAGCCAATATGCTTCTTTTGAATTAAAGCAAAAAAGTATCAACAGGATCTCAGAAATTCAGGCAAAGTTAAAGGAACTCAATCTGCTTTCCAATTTAATTACAAAAGGGAAAAAATTGATGAAGGAAGGTAAATATGATGAAAGTGAAGGGGTTTTGAAAAAGGCCCTTGAAATTTCACCCAATAATAGAACAATTAAGGATCTTTTAAGTTTAATTACTCAATTTAAAAAAAGTGGGGGTAAGACAAAGTCCATACTTAAATTTGGAATACTCTCCTACTTTAGAGGAGATTATGGAGGATCTATAAATTCACTTAGAAATTATCTCAATTTAACAGATAAAAACGTAGAACTTGCAAATTTCTTCATAGCAGCCTCTTTGATATCAGAAGGATTAATGACAGGTGGTAAAGATGGAAACAAGTTGATTACTCAAGGAAAGAAAATATTTTCCCAATTAAAGAATAAAGGATATAAGTTGGACAAAAAATTACAATCCTATATTTCTCCTAAAGTCCTTAACTACTTTTAATGGTTAATAATGATTAATAAAGAGAAAGTACATATTATTGGAGGGGGACTTGCAGGCTGTGAGGCCGCTTATCAACTTGCAAAAAGGGAAATTCCTGTTATCCTTCATGAAATGAAGCCCCACAAGAAATCGCCTGCTCACAAAAGTGACAATCTTGCCGAATTGATATGTAGTAATTCTCTAAAAAGCGAAAAAGAAGACTCAGCACCATATATTTTAAAAAGAGAATTGCTACAGCTGGATTCTCTCTTAATTAAGGTTGCTCACTCATGTAAGGTACCAGCAGGACATTCCCTTTCAGTTGATAGGGAAAAATTTTCTTTAGAGATCACTAAAATAATTGAAAGACATCCCCATATTTCTGTTGTTTCAAAAGAGGTAAAAGAAATTCCTGAAAAGGTCCCGTTAATAATTGCATGCGGTCCTCTTCCACCGCCAGATTTTCAGAAATCCCTCGGAGAACTTGTGGGAAATGATTTCTTATATTTTTTTGACGCAATAAGTCCTATAGTGGATGCCGAAACCATTGATTATGACAGGTCTTTTTGGGGTGCAAGATATGAAGAAAATTCCACAGATTATTTAAATTGTCCCCTAAATAAAGAAGAATATGAAACCTTTGTAAAAGAACTTCTGCGGGCTGAAAGGCATCCGTTAAAATCCTTTGAAAAGGATATTTTTTTTGAAGCTTGCATGCCCATAGAAAAACTTGCAGAAAGGGGAATCGATACACTTAGATTTGGCCCTATGAAACCAAAGGGGTTAGTTAATCCTTTAGATGGGAAGATGCCTTATGCAGTGGTTCAATTGAGACGAGAAAATAATCTTACAGATGCTTTTAATTTAGTTGGTTTTCAAACAAATCTAAAATATAGGGAGCAGGATAGGGTTTTTAAATTAATTCCATGCCTAAAAAATGCAAAATTTACTAGATATGGGCAGATGCACAAAAATACATATATAAATGCCCCCCACATTTTAAAACCTTCATTGGAAATGAAAAGTAGGGAAATGATTTTTTTTGCCGGACAAATAAGTGGATTTGAGGGATATATTGAAGCAATTGCTACCGGATTAATTTCCGCATTAAATGTCTATTCTAAGTTAACTTGCGGTAAAGAAATAATTTTTCCACCAGAAACTGCACTGGGTTCATTACAAAACTACTTAAAAAATTTTACCGGGAAAAATTACCAACCAATCAACATGACTTTTTCCCTATTTCCTCCCTTAAAAGAGAAAGAAAAGAAAAAAAAGGAAAGAAGAAAAAAAATTGCAGAAAGGGCATGGGAAAGGTTAAATGATTATCTAAATAAGGTGTCAGGCACATTTTTTTAATTTAGGATAATTTAGGAAATAAAATCCAAACAGTGTTTAATTTCCTCACTAATCTTCCCTGAATGTTTATTAATAAATGAAATGAATAAGGAATAAAGTGTCAAAGGAATAAAGTGTCAGGCACAATTTATATTACATAAAGATAAATTCAACAGTTACTTAAATACCTACCCAAGGTGTCAGGCTATAATTAATTTTTAAATTCTTACTTTACCCCATTATATGTGCACAGATTTTCATAGGAAACAACTCATCAACAACTGATAAAAGAT
>JAMOQF010000013.1 GCA_027064125.1 Acidobacteriota bacterium | reverse complement strand
GCAAGATGTATCCAACTAATAGAATTTCTAACAGAATAAAAAAAAGGGGACAGACCTCTATATTCTTTTAAAGTTTTAAGGTTCTGTTCCCTCTTTCCCTTGTGTTTATTTTCACCTCTTTCACCTATCATATATTGTTTTTATACAACCATTTATTCAGACTCATTTATTTAGAACCAATATAATTTATTTTTAAGACTTAATACCTTCAAGACCTCTTCAAAACCTCAATTTTTTCCAAATCCAAAAGGAGGAACTGCAGAGGAAACAGGAGACAGATCCCTATATTCTTTTTTTTAATGTTATCAATGTAGATGGGGTCAGATCTATACAACTTTAAAACTTTAATAAACTTTAATATGGAATACCATTAGAAGAAATTAGAAAACTATCACCAAAACCACAAAAAATAGTTCCACAAAGAGGTGAACTGGCTTTTACTATCACCCTGTCTGCCATGTAGTCATTTAAAGATGGAAAAATATCATGAAAAAATCCAATATAATTGGAATTGCCTTCAATGGAAACTTCCTTTTCAGCAAGTAATTTTCCACTTGAATAAACAAGTAAATTAACATCCGCTCTGTCTGTACTAGTATTTACTATCGACATTAAAGACCAGTTAAAAAACTCCTTGAAAACATTGGGAAACAAAAAAACCATTCTTTTTTCACCTTCCTCTGGGAGTGGGAAATCACAAAAAGCACCATTTTGAGAAATAAAAGAAGCCTTTACAGATATATCTCCTTGAGAACCTTCAATCACTGCATACTGAGGATTTAAACTGGAATAAAAATTTAAATTCACTTCCTTCTTACTATTACCAGATAGGTAAAATGAAGATGTATAGATACTCTCTCCCCCTGAAAATAATTTAAAATTAACGCTATTTCCAACCCCAGAAAAATTTGTCATTTCAATAAAACTGTTCCATCCATTATCCAAAAGAAATAAAGGTAAGAATAAATCTCCATCCCGGTTTCCTCTAAAATTACTTTCAAGAAATAAATTTCCATAAATATCCCCTGAAAATAAAATTCCTGAAAAAAAATTATCGCTATTACACTTAAGAGAAGATATATAATTCCAATCAATTCCCCCTGATAATTCCTCAAAATTTTTAATCTCTAAAGAAAATGGTGGCAAAGTAACGTTAAATATCTTATTCTCTCCATCTTCCAAAAAAATCTTTCCAGAAATGTCCAAGTTGTATTCATTTGGATTTAAAAAAATAACTTTTCTAAATTTGATATTTTGAGAAAAAGCCATTCCAACAGGAAAATTAATTTGTTTTCCCAAAAAATTTTTTAAAAGCAACAAACCTATTCTATCTCCATTTTTTTCAACTATTGATTCTCTTACATGAACTGATTGGGGACATACCACAAACCCCCAGTGCCCATCCAGATCTATTTTAGATTGAGTGAGTGGCTTTAGCCTGAAATACCTATCTTCCACAAGATTTTTTCCGTCAAAGGTATATAATCTAACCTGCTGAAAAAAGTCGGTATTATTATCAAATAAAAGGGATGTACTATATTCATTTCCTCCACTTATAAAAGGTATTATCCTCAAGGAATTTAAATTACTTTTCTCTCCAAGATAAACATACCCCACCACATTAAAAGGCTCTCTTCCAGTCAATCTTAAAGAAATTTTTACAGTGTAATATCCAGGAGATAATCCTTCTGTATTCCAAAAAGCAATAATCCCATTTTTAACCATTTTGTTTGAAGAATCCAATATCGGCAAAAAAGCATCAGGGTTAATCCCCTTTCCAAAACTAACCCCGTAATCCTTAAATTCCAGAGGGTTTTTTTCTCCACTAACCACATAAACACTTCCATAAATGGGAACAATATTATCTACAGTACCACCTGTGTGAGGCGATATACTTTCTAACAAAACAATTCCACTTTCATAGGCCTCTGGTATAGCATCACTACTTGAATCAAAAAGCAGAATGGAACTCTCATCCCTTGCAGCTAAATGCCAACCCAGAATAGAAGAATTGATATAAATTTGGGTTGAATTTAAATTGGAAATCACATCACTTAAACAAGAGGTTTTATCAAATGTGGTATAGGAACTATCTGATGAAAATATCAATCCACCACTTCCATCAACAAGCGTATTTTTCACAGTAACACTGGAATTCTCTAACATCCCTATTTCGCCTAATACACAATTTGAAATTTTTACATTGGTGTTTCCCTGACAGTAAACATTAAATATTTCAACAGAAGAATTTACATATCTCAAATTTATACCATCAACTGGAATAACATCATCTTTAAAACTCCTACCATTTGTTATTCCATTTATATTCCAATTTCCATCTCCACCTACATAAATAGCGGTAGATTTCATGGTGGAATTCTTTACTACTACATTCGCTCCCCCCTTTACCATCAAACCCCACAAAACATTCCTCACATCTTTAAGTTTAAGGCAAAAACCCACACCACTCATCCCTGAAATATCATCAGAAATCTCAAAAGAGGAAACACTATTCCCTTCAGGAAAAGACACTTCCGCTATAGATCCATTTCCAAAGGTAGGCCAAAAAATGAAGGGGCCATCACTATTTTTCACTTCAAGATATGAATTATCCATAATTACCCATTCAAAAGGATTGGATCCATCTGAAACACATCTACTATTATTCTTAAGTCCAGTGGTTACACCATATTTGAAAAAGGTATTATTTAAAAGAAGTTCTGAAGTATCCATCAAAGTAACTGCCCATATCCCTCCATTGGTATCTACATTGGAATTATCAAAAGTAACTCTGGAATTTTTTACCAATAACAACCCATTGCTGTATCTAAATTTGCTCATAACAGTCAAATATGAATTATGAAATTCTAAATTTCCACTATCAGTAACAAAAATATTTCCATAAAGTGTTATGCGGGCATTTTCAAAGATAAGTGAACCGCTATTGATTACAATTATATTTCCTGTGATGATTTTATTACCACTTATTGTCAAATTTTCATTGGGATTTATTGCCCCCACTATTAGATCTCCATCTTTTATACCTTTTGCCTTTAAATTAAACTTCCCGGTGAAAATTGGATATAGTGAAAATTCTCTTCTTAAATTATTTCTTAAACTGCAATCTTTTAAATCTTTATTTTTTAATGTAATACCCAATAAAAAAGAAAGAAAAACTGTAAAAATTGCGAAAAAAAATACCAACTTTTTCATTTTTAAAACTCTCCGACAAACTACAATTTCATAATAGTTTCTTTAACTGAAAATTACAAGAAAAGAATGGGGTCAGACCTAAACAGACCTCAAAAAATTAAAAAAAAATTAAAAAAAATCACAAAAAAAGCGAAATATTTTTCAAAAAAAGCGTTTTAAGAAATAGAAGGTAAAAAAATTTAAAATTTTATTAAAAAACAAAAAAACAAATGGGAGGTAAATATGGCAAGAAAAAAAAGAATCAAACTCTTAAATGAAAAGGCATATTATCACGTATTTTCAAGAACTGTAGGAAAAGAATTCCTTTTAGACAGTGATGAAAAAAAAGAATTTTTCATCAAAATAATAGAAAGACTAACCAAATTCTTTGCAATTAAAGTTAAAAGTTTTGTGGTAATGTCAAATCACTTCCATGCAATATTAGAAACATGTCCTGAAAAAAAATTCTCAGATGAAGAACTAATCGAAAGAGCAAAAAAAGCAAATCTATTCAAATCCCTTGTCTTAAAAAAAGAAATAAATAAATTAAGAAAAAAAATAAATGACATATCAGAATTCATGAAACTCCTTAAACAAATTTTTGCCCAATGGTATAACAAAAAATACAACAGAACTGGTTACTTCTGGGGAGAAAGATTTAAAAGCATCCTAATACAACCAGGTATACACCTACTTAGATGTATCATATACATCCTTTTAAATCCCGTAAGAGCAAAAATGGTAAAATCCCCAGATAAATACAAATTTAGCAGCCTTTATAAAATAAATAAAAAATACAAAAAATTAATCCATAAATTAATGGAAAATAAAATTTTGGAAAACTATAAAAATAAAAATCTCAATCTATATAAAAACGATATCTTAGGTAATGAAGATTTTATAAAAAAAGTAAAAAAACTCACCTTCTTGTAGGTAATTAATTTACAAAATTAATTAAAATTTAAAAGACTTAAACATACTATAAACCAAGAGAGGAAATTGCATTTAATGATAACTCTGACCTAAACCCATTGCTATATCTAACAAAAGCAGCATATCCTATCATCGCCCCATTATCTGTCGAAAAAAAAGGCGATGGAATTCTAACTAAAAATCTCCCCTGAAACTCATCCAATACCCTCTCTCTTAAAAGAGAATTACAGGCAACACCTCCACTTAATGTTATCGTAGCAGGTCTTAGCTCCTTTGCAAAAATCTTTAAATATTTAATCAACTGTTCCACAATACTTTCCTGTGCCCCCCTAATTAAAGAAATAACCCTCTCATTATCAAGGCTTTTATTTCTTATCTTCTCATATTCCATTAAAAATCTCGTCTTTAGACCACTAAAGCTAAATGCCCGTGTCCCATCTGAAATCTTTGGAAGGGAAAACTTAGTAGGCCTGACCCTTTT
>JAMOQF010000012.1 GCA_027064125.1 Acidobacteriota bacterium | reverse complement strand
GACGGGATGTATAACATGGGGTTTGAGAGAAATAGATTGTAATAGATTGTGAAGTTTTGGAAGAAGTGGGATAAGTATTTATTATCAGATTGAAAGGTATGTTGATGGCTGAAAAAAAGCAGGATGGTATTATTATAAAACTAAAACAGGGGATTGCAGGGATATGTATCTCGTTTTTGGGCATTGGAAGTATGCTAATCAGTATAACAGTGATGGGGAAATATTTGATGAGATGTATAAGATATGGCGGAGAAATTCGTTATTCATGGAATACGGAGGTAGCAATAGCATCTGGATTACTTTTTTTTCTATTTTTGTTGGGGGTAGTAATTTTTATAAGTTTTCCCTATTCCATTGAGGTAAGGAAGGAAAACCTTTTGCTTAAATATCCATTTTTTAGGATAACTATTCCAAATGAGATTGTAAAAAGGGTTGTAGTTAAGGAATCTTTTGTTGATTGGTGGTATGAGAATTTTATTCTTCCTGATTGTTTTTCAAATATTTTTCTTGGAACGGATATATATGTAGTTTTGTCAAAGAGGAAGTTTTTTTTAAAGACTATTTATCTTCGGTATGAGTGGATAGTTGATAGAGGAGAATTTTGTCTTCTTGATGAGTTGGTTAGGTTTTATGAGAGGTTAAATCAGGAGAGAAATTCAGGTGATTGATTTTAAATTTAATTTCCAGATAACTTTGAAAAGAGTTGCAATTCTTTTCCTACTAAATCTTATTGGTATGGCAATAGGGTTTGTAAGGTTAAATGAGATGGATCCCCATGGATATAAGAGGCGTTGCTTAAGGCATTTCTTCAAAAGTGGTTTTCTAACATGCCTGCTACAATTAAGTTGACATTGTCATTAAATCCCTTGAAAAAGATTTTTCCATTTGATACTTTATTTTACTGAATCTTTTTGGAGCGGGATCTTGAAAGACCTTTTGTTGTTTCTAATAATTTATCCCTTTTTAAAGGTTGTGGAATTTCTTCCCTTAAGTATTTCCAATGAACTGTGCAGATTTTCTTTAAAACTTCTTTTACCCTTTGTTAAAGACAGACTTAAAATTGCCCAGAAAAACTTAAGCATTGCATTTCCCCAAAAAAGCAGAGAAGAAATTGAAAAAATTGCAAAGGAAAGTTTCCTGAATTTATCTGAGGTTTTAGCCTTTACAATAAAGATGCCAAGATTTAATTCACTTGAAAAAATTGAGAAATATGTGAAGATAGAAAATTTTGAAGAAGTTGAAAGAATAAAGAAGGAGAAGAGAGGATTAATACTTGTCTCCGCCCATTTTTCTCTCTGGGAGATTATGCCCCTTATCTGTTCTTTAAAAGGGGAAAAGATTTATTTTTTTTACAGGAAATTGGACAATAGATTTTTCAATAATTATATTTTAAGGAGAAGGTCCGTGGTTGATAGAATGATTCCCCTTGAAAAAAGGGGAAATATAAAACCCGTTTTAAAGGCTCTAAAAAATGAAGACATTGTTGGAATTTTAATGGATCAAAATGTTTTGAGAAAAGATGGTGTTTTTGTGAATTTTTTTGGTTTAAAGGCTTCAACTTCTCCTATTGCTCCCTTTCTTGCTAAGAAAACAGGTGCTGCAGTTATTCCTGTTTTTATAATTCCCACAGGTAAGAAGTTTAAATATAGAATGAAATTTTTCCCGGAAATAAAAATTGAGAGGGGAAATACACTTGAGGAATACTTAACGAAAAACACCCAGAAAATCATGGATGTTTTTGAAGAAGTTATCAGAGAGTATCCCGAATACTGGATGTGGATTCATAAGAGGTGGAAAACAAGACCTGAAGGGGAAGAGGAAATCTATTAGGTGGGAGGTTTAAATGGATTTTATCTTGAAGGTTATAAAGGACATCAACTCCTTTGTGTGGGGCCCTCCCATGCTATTTTTACTGGTGGGAACAGGAATTTATCTTACCATTTCCCTTAAGGGGCTTCAATTCAGAAGACTTTTATACTCCCTCTATCTTGCCCTCATAAAGAGGAAAGAGGATTCCCCTGCTGAAGGGGATATTTCCCACTTTGAGGCCCTTATGACTGCTCTCTCTGCAACTGTTGGTACGGGAAATATTGTTGGGGTTGCAACCGCAATAATGTACGGTGGCCCCGGTGCCCTTTTCTGGATGTGGATAACGGGACTCTTTGGAATGGCAACTAAATATTCAGAGGCTTTACTTGCTGTAAGATTTAGAAAGAGCAATGAGAAGGGGGAAATGGTTGGGGGACCCATGTATTATCTCACCTATGGTGCCAGGCAGAAGTGGTTAGGGGTGCTGTTTGCAATTTTTGCCTCAATTGCTGCCTTTGGGATTGGTTGTATGGTTCAGTCAAATTCAATTGCCTCAGCGCTCAGTGATAATTTCCACATCCCGCGAATCTGGGTGGGAATTGTAATTTTTGTGGCAGTCGCCCTTGTTATAATTGGGGGAATAAAACAGATTGGAAAGGTTACCTCTTTTTTAGTTCCCTTTATGATATTCTTTTATATTATTGCTGCGGTTGCAGTCATCGTTTTAAATATTGAGAGGGTGCCCTCTGTCCTTGGAGATGTTGTAAAATACGCCTTCACTCCAATGGCTGCCGTTGGGGGAGGGATTGGGTTTTTAGTGAAAAATGCCATCAGGTATGGAGTTGCAAGGGGGGTTTTTTCAAATGAATCGGGACTTGGAAGTTCTCCAATAGCGGCAGCAGCAGCCCAGACTAAAAAACCGGTTACACAGGCACTTGTGAGTATGACCCAGACCTTTATAGATACAATTGTTGTCTGTTCCATGACTGGAATTGTGATTTTACTCTCAGGTTTGTGGAGCAGTGGAAAGTTTGAGGGGGCAAAACTCACATCTGAGGCCTTTAATCTGGGTTTAGGATCAGGTGTTCTGGGTTCACTTGTGGTAAGTGTTGGACTCATTCTTTTTGCCTATTCTACAATCCTTGGCTGGAGTTATTATGGGGAAAAGTCAATAGAGTTTTTGTTTGGAAACAAGGTGGTATACCCTTATAGATTCCTTTTTTGTATTTTTGCCTTCCTGGGAACAATTTTAAAGATAGAATTTGTCTGGCAACTTGCAGATACAATGAATGGGCTTATGGCTGTCCCCAACCTGATCGGGATTTTAATCTTAAGCCCCATAGTTTTTAAAGAGAGCAGGGAGTACTTTAAAAAAACTGTTTAAGCCATCAACTGGTATGTGAAGAAGTTGTGGTCTGTTATTCATTTCATAAACTATTTCATAGAGATTTTTTCTCAAAATTAAAAGGGAAAGGATCTTTATATCCTCTCTGGATGGAGAAATTTTTATTGTAAGGAAATATTTTGAAATAAAGGCCTCTGTCATCTCATTAAAAGAGGAGTGCTTTATTCCAGAGATACTTATGAAATAGTCAAAAGACCTGATCATACCTGAAATATCGTAGAGTATGGGGAAAAATTGATTTTTAAATAGTATGGGTTCACCCTCAAAATCTGTTATGTAAAAATTTCTTCCATCATAAATTATTTGTTCAAGATGGTAATCTCCATGGATTTGTGAGAGGGGAAAGCGTGTTTTTTCTACATCAATTTCTCTGACAGATTCAATTAACTCTTTTATCTCAGGTAAATTTTTTTCAACTTTTGCCTCACACTTCTTTAATATTTGCTCAACATCTCCAATGAGAAAGGTTTTAAATCTTTCATCTAAATTTTTTACCCACCTTCTGGTTAGACAGATGTGGAGATTTGCAGTTAAATCCCCTACTTTTTTTATGATATCAATTATTTCTTTTTTTCCTGAACCCATTAAATATTTCCAGAGGGTTTTTCCTGTATCTATTTTTCTCAGGATTAAAAATAGGGGGAATTCTTTCCCATTCGCTTCATATGAGACAGTTCCAAGATATTCAGGTATATTTTTAAAACATCCCTTTATCTCTTTTAATATCTCTCCTTCTCTTTTTGAGTGGGGATTAAGTTCCCTGTAAAATTTTATAAAGAGATTTTTCCCTGTCAAAATTGTGTTTGTGGTTAAATCTTTTTGTGAAGTTAAATCCTTAAATTCTTCTGGATCTATTTTTTCTCCCCTGTAGAATATCCTGCCATTTTCACCATTTATTTCCCCTTTTGAAACGATGTCTATTAGTAGTTCCTTTTCCCCATCTCCATTTTTAAAAATGGGATAGACATTTTCCCCATTTATTTTTAAAAATAACAATTCATTTTTTGTCAGGGCAATGCGGTCAAAAATTTCAAGGGATTTTATTTTTTCCGATTTTTCTCTGAAAAACCTCTCATTTTTTAATTTGCCTATAATATCATTTAGATTTTCCATAAGGTGGATGATAAATTATTTTTCCGATATTTTAAATCTTTTTTATGTAATAATATTTATTAAAAATTTTTTAGGGGGTTTAGTTGAAGGTAGTTTATTTTACAAAGGAATATCCTCCATGTATCTATGGTGGTGCTGGAGTCCATGTGGACTATCTTTCAAGGGAAATGGCTAAACTCTGTGAGGTCGAGGTTAGAACCTTTTGTAAAGAATCTGATGTCGGGGATGTGGAGATTTTAAATTCAGTGGTGTGGAGAGATATTTTTGAGGGCAGTAGTGATAAATATTTAAAGTCCCTTGAAGTCCTCTCAGAGGGTATCTCCCTTTTGAGAAAGCCCATAGGAGGGGATATAATCCATTCTCATACCTGGTATACAAATCTTCCGGCACTTTTTGGAAAGATATTATTTGAAAAGCCTCTTGTCTTAACCCTTCACTCCCTTGAACCCTTAAGGGTGTGGAAGAAAAATCAACTTGGCGAGGGTTATAACTTAAGTAAGTGGATGGAAAGAATAGCGGTTATAAATAGTGATGGTATTGTTGCGGTCTCAAAATCTATGAAAGAGGATATAGTAAAAATTTATGGGATTTCAGAAGATAGGGTTGAGGTTATTTATAACGGAATAGATGAAGAATTTTTTAAGCCTACTTATAATAAGGATATACTTTTAAAGTATGGGATAGATCCAGATTCACCCTATATTTTATTTGTGGGAAGAATTACAAGACAAAAAGGGCTTGATCTATTGCTTGAGGTATTTGAAAGGGGGGATTTCGGAAATTTACAACTTGTAATGTGTGCAGGGGCGGCTGACACCGATGAATTGAGGATTGAAATAGAAAACCAGGTAAAAAGGATGATTTCTAATGGTAAGAGGGTTTTATGGATTGAAAAAATGGTGCCCAAAGAGGATCTTGTGGTTTTATATTCCCACGCTATTTCATTTTGTTGCCCCTCAGTTTATGAACCCTTTGGGATAATAAATTTAGAGGCCCTTTCCACGAACACTCCCGTTATAGGTTCTGCTGTGGGGGGAATTGTGGAAATAGTTGAGGATGGTGTGGATGGATTTTTAATTCCCATTGAGGTTAAAAGAGGTGGAGAAAAGGGATTTGTGGTATTAAATAGGGAAGAGTACATCAGGAAGTTTGGGGAAAAGATAGAGTTCTTTTTGAGAAATCGCAGTGTTTCTTTAAAGATGGGGAGGATGGGTAGAAAAAAGGTTGTTGAAAGGTTCTCATGGAAGGTGGTGGCCAGAAATACCTTTTTGTTTTATAAAAGGATTTTAAAAATTTAATTTTTTTATTATTATAAAATATGAAAATCTATTATGAGAGGTGATTCATGGATAAACTCATAACGCTGGATAGGTTTATTTTGGAACAGGAAAGGCTTTTCCCACATGCCACCGGTACCTTTACTGGATTAATTCAAAACATTGCTTTTGCTGCAAAGGTGATTTCCAGAGAGGTTAATAAGGCAGGGCTTGTGGATATTCTCGGATACACTGGTTATAAGAATGTGCAGGGAGAAGAGGTGCAGAAATTGGATGTCTTTGCGAGGAATGTTTTATACAATGCCCTCTGCCACACGGGTCAACTCTGTGTAATTGCAACTGAAGAAGATGAAAATATAGTTCCCATCCCTGAGGAATATCCCCAGGGAAAGTATGTGGCACTTTTTGATCCCCTGGACGGCTCTTCAAATATAGATGTGAATGTAAGTATTGGGACCATTTTTTCCATCTACAGGCGAATATCAAAGGCAGGTCCCGGGACAGTGGAGGATTGTCTTCAGAAGGGAACAGAACAGGTTTGTGCTGGATATATAATATATGGATCGAGTACCATGCTTGTCTATACCACAGGTGCCGGCGTACATGGATTTACCCTGGATCCATCAATCGGGGAGTTTGTACTATCTCATGAAAATATGAAAATACCCTTGAGGGGAAAAATTTACAGTGCAAATGAAGGAAACTATAAATATTGGAAAAAGGGAACCAGAAAGTATATTGACTATTTAAAGTCCTCTGACAATCATTTGAAAAAACCTTTTACTTTGAGGTACATTGGATCTTTAGTGGCTGATTTTCACAGAAATTTATTAAAAGGCGGTATCTTCTTATATCCAGAAGATACAAAGGATCCCAAGAAACCATTTGGAAAATTGAGACTGCTGTATGAAGCAAATCCCCTTGCCTTTATTATTGAAAACGCGGGTGGAAAGGCAAGTACTGGATATGAGAGAATTCTTGATATTAAGCCAGAAGATATTCATCAAAGGGTTCCACTAATCATTGGTAGTAGGGAAGATGTTGAACTCTATGAAGAATTTGCCAGAGAAAATGTTGAGAAGTAGAGATTTAAGGGGAATTCCCCTTAAATCTCCCATCTCATAAGGCCTGCCCCCCATGTAAAACCTGCACCAAAGGAGGCAATCAATACATAATCTCCCTTTTGAATTCTTCCCTCTTTTGTCGCTTCATATAAGCAGATTGGAATTGTGGCTGAGGTGGTATTTCCATATTTGTCAATATTTATTATAACCTGACTTTCATCAAGCCCCATTCTCTCTGCAACGGATTTTATAATTCTCATGTTTGCCTGGTGGGGCACATAGAGTTTAATGTCCTTTGGGGTTAAATTGTGTTTTTCAAGTATCTCAATTGAGACATTTGCCATTTCCTTTACTGCAAATTTAAAGACCTGTCTTCCGTGCTGGTGTACATAATGCATCTTTTTATCCACTGTCTCATGTGTAGGGGGATTTAAACTTCCACCCCCCGGCATATATAGAAATTTTCCGCCACTTCCGTCAATCTTGCATATAAAATCTATTAGTCCCACTTCATCTTCTTCTGCTGGTTCAAGAAGGACTGCCCCTGCCCCATCTCCAAAGAGAACACAGGTGGCTCTGTCAGTGTAATCTATAATTGAAGACATAACCTCTGAACCAATTACCACAACCCTATCATGTACACCTGTCCTTACAAATTTTTCTGCTGTAGCCAGTGCGAAAATGAATCCAGAGCATGCAGCTGAAATGTCAAAACCCCATGCGTTTTTTGCCCCGGTCTTTTCCTGTACCCTGCAGGCTGTTGACGGGAAAAACATGTCCGGTGTGACAGTTGGGATTATTATGAGTTCTATATCTTCCGGTGTGATCCCTTTGCTATTGCATAGTCTTTTCAGGGCTTCAGATGCCAGATCTGAATTTGCCACACCCTTTTCCACAATGTGGCGTTCTCTTATGCCTGTTCTTTCTAAGATCCATTCATTTGATGTATCCACCATCTTTTCAAAATCTTCATTTGTCAAAACTTTTGGAGGAACATACATTTCAACGCCGCTGATTTTTACTTTTCTATTCAATTTTTACTCCAGTTAAAAAAAATAAAGAATTTTTTAACAAAAAAAATCCCTTTAGTAAATAAATTTTTATTGTAAGGAATAATTTTTGTTATACTCAAACTTAATTCATCTTTTTAATTTTTTTTACATCATAACAATTTCAAACATGGATAAGGTAGATATTGAAATTATAAATTCTTTTTTATCTGGTGATGAGGAGAGTTTTGATTTGCTGGTTAAAAGATGGGAAAAGCCACTATACATATTTATTTACAGATATACAAAAAATAGAGAGGATACCCTTGAGATACTTCAGGAGACATTTGCCTCCGTATATAAAAATTTAAAGAATTTGAGAAACAAAAATCTCTTTTCGGCGTGGATTTATAAAATTGCCCTGAATTACTGCAGAATGTTTAGCAGGAGAGAGAAGGTTTCTGAAAGAAGTGATCCCCTTGAAGACAATGAAGGGAATGTAAGGAAGGAGAGGGACTACTTCGGCAAAAGTGAAAGTGCCCTGAGACCAGATGAAATTCTTGAAAGAGAAGAAATTGAGAAAGTAATAAATAGGGCCCTTGACAGATTGCCTTATCTTCAGAGGGAAGTGATAATTTTAAAAGAATTTTCTGGACTTAAATTTGTTGAAATAGCAAAAATATTGGGAATACCTGTGAGTACTGCAAAATCCAGAATGTACCTTGGACTAAAGAATTTAAAGAGAGAAGTTGAAAAAATTTTAAAGTTTGAAGGAAATATCTTAAAAGGGAGTGAAAAAAATGAAAAGTAAAATACCTTCTTCCATCTTAGGAGGATATCTTTACCATGAGATTTCTGACTTAAATAGGGAGAGGGTTGAAAAAATCTTGAAGGAAGATGAGGATATTAGAAGGGAATTGGAAGATATGGTGGAGTTCAGGAAATTTCTGTCAAAGGCAAATGAAACTCCAGTCGGGGAAATAAATTTTAAGTTTAAAAGGCCTCCTTCTGTTAAGAAATTTAGAATAACAGGCTTTTATAAAATTGCTGCAATTTTTCTTCTATTTCTTTCCATAACACTTCTTTTGATGGGTATTGAAGTTAGTTATACCCCACAGGGGTTTTCCATGAGAATAATTCCCTTCTGGATGAAAAGTGAACAAATTGATAGGGATAAAGTTTTAGCGGAGTTAAGAAGGGATATGATTAAAAGGGATATGGAAAACAGGAAAGAGTTAAATGATGCCCTCTGGAAACTCTATTCCAAAATTGAGTCAGAGAGAATGGCGGATAAAATTATGTTTCGGGAAAATATTATTCAGATGAGAGATATTCTTTTGAATGTTGCAGATAGGGATGGAATGTATAATACAATATATTTCAAATCGAAATATAAATTAAATAATAAAATTCCCCATTAGGGAGGTAAGTGCGTGTTCAGAAGAAATTTGTTTTTATGTCTTATTTTTTTGTTTTTGACAATTTCAATTTACCCCACAAATTATAAGGGCTTAAAAAAGGAAATAGATATCTTTTCCCAGATTTTAAATACCTCATTAAAGGAAAGTGTGTATCATCCATTGCTTGTGTCCGATCCCCCCCGCGGTGCATATCTGGATGGATATGGAGTTGTCTTTCATGCCACGCTTAACTTAAACAGGATATCAATTCTTGCTCTCAGTTCCAGGGGGAATAAGAAGGTATCTCATGGTGATTCAGATGTAAAAACTTTAATTGCTAAACTCAAAAGAAATGTTGTGGATACCATATCCCAATATGGAAATGGTTTTAAGTTGTTGCCTTCAAATGAGAAAATTTGTATAATAATACACGTGTTAAAAAGAAATCTGATGGAAGGCAAAAATCTGGATAAAGTTTTGGTAATTGGCGTGAGGAAGAAGGATGTGGATAGTTTTATAACCAAAAATATAACCTTTGAAAATTTTAAAAAGAGGATAAAATACATTGAGTATTAAACTTCAGGAAATCAAACAAAAAAAGAAAATAGGTGAAATTCTCCTTGAAAAGGGATTAATTTCACCTGAAGAATTGAAAACTGCTTTAAATTTTCAGAAGAGCACGAATGAACGTCTTGGAAGGATTTTGGTTGACCTCGGGTACATCTCGGAGAAGGATTTATTGAAGGAACTAAGTACTCAAATTGAAGTCCCGCTCTTTACGGAAAGTTTGATACCGTCTGTACCTATCATGGAGGAACTTTTTTCCATTAACTTTATGAAACACAATAAATTTGTACCCATAAGTTATGAGAATGGAGTTTTAAGTATTGCTGCTGTTTATCCCAACGACTATACACTTGTTAACACAATAAGGCAACTCACACAACACGAGATAAAAACCTATCTTGCCTCTGAAAGTGAGGTCAATGATCTCATCAACAAACTCTACGCAGAAGGTGGCACTGAAATGGATAGGTTGATTGAAGGAATGGAAGGTGGTGAGGGAGAAATTGATGACATAGAGCAGTTAAGGGATATGGCTTCTGAGGCACCTGTTATTAAACTTGTAAATATGTTTTTGCAGAGGGCAGTTGAAAGTAGAGCAAGTGATATCCACATTGAACCCTTTGAAAAAGAGTTAAGGGTGAGGTTTAGAATAGATGGTATTTTACACGATATAGAAACTCCACCGAAACACCTGAAGGCAGCAATTATTTCCAGAATCAAACTCATGGCAAAATTAAACATTGCGGAAAGAAGGCTTCCTCAGGATGGAAGAATAAAAATCAGGATTCTGGGTAAAGAAATAGATCTTCGTGTTTCCACACTTCCCACACTTTATGGGGAAAGTGTGGTTATGAGGATTCTGGATAGGGGTAGTAGTAAGGAATATAAACTTGAGAAGTTGGGCTTTTTGCCTGATATGTTGAAACAGATTGATTCTCTCATAAAAAGGCCCTATGGAATGTTTTTGGTGACAGGTCCAACAGGTAGTGGAAAATCTACAACTTTATATGGGGCTCTTAAAAAGATAAACAAATCTGATAAAAAGATAATTACCATTGAGGATCCTGTGGAATATCAGATAAATGGAGTTAATCAGATTCATGTAAATCCCCAGATAGGCTTAACCTTTGCAAATGGTTTGAGGTCAATTGTCCGTCAAGACCCCGATGTGATAATGGTTGGAGAGATAAGAGATCTTGAAACTGTGGAAATTGCAATAAGGGCTGCACTTACTGGACACCTTGTCTTTTCCACGCTCCACACCAACGATGCGCCGGGGGCAATAACAAGACTTGTGGACATGGGAGCTGAAGATTACCTGATAGCCTCTTCTGTGCTTGGGATTCTTGCTCAAAGGCTTGTGAGGGTTATCTGTGAAAATTGTAAGGAACCTGTGAAGGTTGACGATAAAATCCTTGAAGAGTTTGGTTTCCCACCAGGTACTATCTTGTATAGGGGCAGAGGTTGTAGAGAGTGTGCAAATACTGGATATAAGGGAAGAATTGGGATATTTGAGTTGATGGTGATGACGGAAGAAATAAGGAAATTAACCGTAAGCAACGCCCCTTCTTCTGAAATAAGAAAAGTTGCCAGAGCCCAGGGTATGAGGACGCTTAAGGAGGATGGCCTGTTGAAGGTTAAAGAAGGTATAACAACTCTGTCTGAAGTTTTAAGGGTTACTCAGGATATTTAAGGAGTTATTACATGCAGGTATTTTTTTATAAGGCCTTGAAGGAAAATGGGCATGTTGTTGAGGGATATCTTGAGGCAAAAGACAAGACTGAAACCATTGTGAAACTTCAAAATATGGGATATACCCCAGTTAGAATTGTTGAAGGTGGTAAGGAGAAAAGACTTTTTCAATCCTTTTCCCGTAAAAAAAAGATAAAACAGAAAGACCTATTGATGTTTACTCAGGAGTTGTCCACCCTTTTGAATGCAGGACTTCCAATTGATAGAAGTTTGATGATACTGCAGGATATAACTGAAAGTGAAGGATTTAAAGAAACAATAAGGGGCATATTAAATGAAATTAAGGGGGGTAAATCCCTTGCGGAGGCACTTGAAAAGTATCCCACTATTTTTCCTAAAATATATGTGAATATGGTAAAAGCGGGAGAGGTTGGCGGAGTTTTATCTCAGGTTCTAAATGAATTGACTGGATTTTTAGAGAGAGCAAATGAACTAAGAACTTTTTTAATAACTTCTATGATTTATCCCGTTATTATTTTAATAATGATGATTGTTTCCCTTCTTGTTATGTTCTTATTTGTAATTCCCAAATTTGCAAATGTGTTTGAGACTTCAGGTATGCCAATACCCTTTGCCATGAAGGTTTTAATGACCATAAGTGATATCTTTTCTCTCTATTGGTGGGTTATTATACTTATCATAGGTGGGGGCGTCACCTGGTTTAAAAGGTGGAAAAACACAAAAAGTGGCAAGAAAAAATGGGATGAAAAACTCCTGAGGTTTAAGGCCATTGGAGATTTGATAAAGAAAATAGAAATAGAAAGATTTGCGAGGACCTTTGGCACCTTACTTAAAAATGGAGTGCCAATGATAACTTCTTTAAATATTGTCAAAGAAGTTATAGACAACGTTGTAATCAGTGAGGCAATAGAACCCATTAAAAACAGTGTGAAAAAAGGTGAAAGTCTTGCAAAAGCCATGAAACAGGCAGATATTTTCCCGCCACTTTCTGTACATCTTCTTGAGGTTGGAGAGGAAACCGGGGATATCTCTGGCATGTTAATTCAGGTTGCTGACATTTTTTCAAGGGACATAAAGGTGGAAATAAAAAGGTTTATAGGAATTTTAGAACCTGCAATGATTGTTTTTCTTGGACTTGTGGTGGGAGTTATAGTTATGACAATGGTTGTTTCAATATTTAGTATGACAGAAATCTCTATTTAAATTTTTTAAAGGAGAAGCATATGCAGGAATTAAGGGACAAAAGAGAGAGAAAAAAGTTGGAAAAAGGTTTTACACTGATGGAAATCATGGTTGTTTTGATTATTATTAGTTTGATTGTGGGAATAATTGGTCCGAGAATTTATAAGAAGTTAAAACAGGGAAGAATTATAACTGCAAAGGCACAGATACAGAACCTTGAGGCGGCATTGATGGATTTTAATGCTGATATGGGGAGATTCCCAACCACTGAAGAAGGTTTAAATGCACTTGTGCAAAATCCGGGGTCTGATATGTGGTCTGGTCCCTATTTGAGCAAGAAAAAAGTTCCAAAGGATCCCTGGGGTAGAGATTATATATATGCGTGTCCTGGCAATCACGATACCCCCTATGACCTTTACTCTAAAGGTCCCGATGGGCAGGAAGGAACGGATGACGATATCTGCAACTGGAAGTAGAATCGGGAAGTGGAAAGGTTTTACTCTATTTGAAGTTGTTGTGGTTCTTGTAATAATTGCCCTTGTCTTAACCATAAGTTTTCCAATGGTATCAAGAGCACTTCAAAAGTCAAATGTCAGGGCTTCGGCAAGGGATGTGGGTACTTTTTTAAAATATGCAAGGGAACTTTCAATTTCTCGGCAGGAGATCCTGGGCGTAAAAATATTGAAAGAGGAAGGAAAACTGGAACTTCTGGATACTTCAGGAAAGATAATTAAAAAGGTCCATCTTCCCCAAAATGTGTTTTTTTATAAAATAGCGGTGGATGGGACAGAAGTTAATGAGGAGGGAAGAATCTGCTGGTTTTATCCAGATGGGAGGGTTCCCGGATTTGCCATTATTGTTAAAGATAAAAATGGATATCAAATAAGATTGAAGAGTGATATTTTTAGTGGCTTTGTCAGGATTGTAAAACCTGGAGATAGGGATTTCAAAGATGAAGTATTCTTTAGATAAAGATGGCTTTTCACTTCTTGAGGTTGTGATTTCAATAATACTTGTGGGGCTTGTTGTCGGTGCAATTTTTGATGGATTTTCCATTTCTTTGAGAAATATCTCCAAAATGGATGTTTACAATACAGCTGTTCAATACGCTCAAAATAAAATGAATGAATACTTATTGGACGAATCCATCTACTCAAGTGGCTCAGATTCTGGATTCTGGAATGATAGATTCAGATGGGAGGCAACCTTTGAAGCCCACGATATTGACGATTTAAGGGTGGATAAAAGTAGGCTTTCCACGCGATTACTTTATATTAGGTTGACTGTCTATTACAAATTTATGGGCAAAGAGAGGCAGGTGAAACTTTTTACAATAAAACTTGTACCTAAACCAAAGATAGGGCAAGAGGGATATTTTTGATGTTGAACAGGAGAGGTTTTACACTACTTGAAATGCTTGTGGCAATGACAATTTTTGCCATGCTTACAGTTATTTTGTATGAAGGATATTATTCTACTTTTAAACTCTGGAGCAAAGGAGAGAAGAGAATTTACCAGATAGAGAGAATGAAAAATGTATTTTTAATGATAAGGAAACAGATTATTTCCATTTATCCTGTTCAACCTGTGGAAGAAGTTGTTGATGAAAACCTGCCGGAGGGGGCTGTTGGTGTTCCCAGGGCAAATCAGCCCCCCTTTTTTAGGGGTAATTCCCAGAATATGATGTTTGTTACCATGTCTCCAATAAGGATAAATTCAATATCGGGACTTTCTCTATGTCTGTATAGGGTTGAACCATCTGAAAATGGGGGGCTATCTCTTGTGGAGTATGAGAGTCAATATACCGGAAGTGTGAACTTAACTGGTGGTTTCTTCATTCCACCTACGATTAAAAATTATAGGAATGTGCTTCTTGATGGACTTGAATCTATTAATTTTAAATATTACGGGAAGGATCTTTCTCAAGTGAATGTAGTACCCCGGGATAGAATAAAAAAGGAGTGGTATGATTCCTGGGAAGTTGTTGAAAAGAGCAATTTCCCATCAGCAGTAAAGATATCTTTTTTGTTTAAACCAGATGTAAAGACCCTTTTTAAAAGGGGAGATCTACTCATCCCCATAAGAAGTGAGGGGCTTATTTATGGAAGAATAATAAATTATAGAGGAAAGCGTTAGAAATGGGGAAGAGGGGAAGTGTTATAGTATTACTTTTGTGGATATTGGTTGGGTTAAGTATTATGGCAATGAGTTTTGTCAGGATGGTCAGGGTTGAGGCAAATACCACTGCAAACAGTATGCAACTTACAAAGGCTTACTATCTTGCACAGGCTGGTATAAATTATACAATTTATAGATTACTTGTCTATAGACTTGAAAATGCCGTTTCCATGAGAAGAGATGAGTTTAAGGGATTGAAACCCCTTGATATTGATCTTGGAAAGGTTATAATGAAAACAGATTATGGTGATGTTACAATTGAGATAAGTGATGAAAATGGGAAGATAAATGTAAATCTTGCGGATAAAGAAACTCTATATAATCTTATGCTCGCACTTGGCACCACAGAGGAAAGGGCGGATATTATAAGTGATTCCATTCTGGATTGGAGGGATCCAGATGACAACTACAGACCCAATGGTGCCGAGTCAGATTACTATTTAACTTTGGATCCCCCTTATATGGCCAAAAATGGCAGATTTAATGCTATGGAAGAATTGCTTCTTGTAAAGGGTATAGATAGAGATCTTTTTTATGGAAGGGTTGCCATGGATGTAAATGGAAAATTGGTGAGGATAATTGGCCTTAACAAATGTCTAACTGTTTATGGAAATGGTAGAAGTATTAATGTCAATACTGCCCCTGCTCCTGTCCTTCTTGCAATTGGTTTTCCACCGGATGTGGTTAATCAAATTGTAGAAGAGAGGACGAGGAAACCATTTTTAAATAGGGAGGATTTTTCAAATAGAATTCCTCAGGCACCGGGAATGCAGATGTTAAAGGCTCCAATTTTAACGCAGCCGCCATTGAGAAGTGCCTTTTATTCTTTGATATCCACTGCTAAAATTAAAAATTCCAGGATAAAAAAGACAATTTTTACTATAATAAAGTATGATGCCTTTTCACCTACAAAGGTGAGAACGGTTTATTGGAATGAAAATTATTTTACACAGGATTAGGAGATATGTATTTAAAAACTGTTATTTCAATTCTTTATTCTGAAGCAGAGTTAACCATTGATGTCTTGGGAAAGACTTTTAAAGGTGTCGAACTTATAGGTAGGCATACCGTAAGTTCAATTTACAACAAAGAACATCTTTTCATCAGGGGTGAAATTGAGAGTTTTCTTGAAGAGTTTAACATTCCAAAGGAAAACATAATCGTTGGAATTACTCCTGACCAGGTTGCTTTTAGAAAGATATCCTTGCCTCTTGAAGTAGAAGAAGAACTTGAAGATGCCATTTCTCTTCAGATAATGAATCTTGTTCCCTCCGATCTTACAGATTTCTATGTGGAAAAAATAGTTAGAAAAAATGAAGATGGAAATTGTTTTGATGTTTTTCTCTTTATAATTCCGAGAGAAAAGGTTGAAACCATCCTCAAATTTTTCTCCGATATAGATTTTTATCCCCAGTGGCTTACCATTACTGCCCTTGGATATGAAAAAATTATTTCTGGAAATTCCCAGTTAAGGGGAAAAAATATCTTTATATGTGATCTTTCCTATGAGAGTTTTTCTGTTTATTGTTATAGAAATGGAAAATTTGAATATTTTAAACATACATGGATTATCCCTGGCCCTCGTGGAAAAGAGATTTCACAGGTTTTAAAAGAAGTTGAAAAGACAGCAAGTCTTGTGAGATTACCTGAAGAGGAAGATGTTGAAATATTTTTAAATTTTACCGATGAATCCTGGAAAGAAAAAATTGACAGATCTCAATATCCATTTTTAAGGCACATTAATGAGATTACGGAACTTCCAATAACCTATGGGGATTTAAACTCCTTTGCAGTGGGGTATCTTGGCCTTTATTCTAATAGGAGGTCCTTTAATTTAATTCCTAAAGAAAGAAGAGTTTTCACATCTTCAATCAGTTATATTCCCACTCTTGCCCTTGTATTGGTTTTGATAGTTTTACTTTTCCTAAATTTAACTTCTGGATATTTTCAAAAGAAGAAATATCTGGAAGAAATTGAAAGAGGTATGGCAAAGATAGAGAAAAAATATAAAAAAGTGGTTAAAATCAAGCAGAGAATTTCTGCCACAAAAGATGAGATAAATGTTTTAAACAAATTGATGATCCATCCCATTTCAAATCTTGAAGTAATAAGGGAATTAACCGAAAAGGCAGGTCCTAAAACATATATAGATAACTATAATAGAAATGTGGATATAAAACCCGCATCTCCAAAGGAAAAAAATATGAATAGTTTTTTTTATGTGAAGGATACTTTAACCATTTCTGGTTATACCGAATCAAGTTTAGATTATCAGACTCGCCTTATGGATGTTAAATTTTTCAATAGTGTTATTATGAATAGTTCTACAAAGAGTCGAAGGAATGATCTTGAGAGATTTCAATTTAAAATTGTTATTTCTGAGGAGAAAAATAAATGACGAGAAGAGAGAAAAATATTATTTACGGAGTAGGAGCATTACTGGTGTTAATACTTTTTGTGGTTTATGTTCTTATTCCATTCTTTTCAGATGTTTTTGGAATTGGAGAGAGGACCCGCAATGCAGAGAAAAGGTTTTTGAGAATGGAGAAATTGATAAAACAGCAAAATTTCCTTGTTCAGGACCTTTCAAAGGTTAAAGCGATTGAAAGTAAAATTATGAATAAACTTTATAGGGGGAATGATCCCAGTAAGATAATGCCACTTATTCACTCTTTTTTAACCAGTGTGGCCTCTAAAAATGATATAGAAGTGAGGAGACTTAACAATATCAAAAGTAATTTTGTTTTCTCGAGAAAGATTTTAAAGAAATATCCCTTTCTTAAAAATGTAGAAATGGTTGGGGTTTTAGTGGAGGCAAGGGGACGGCCAGATCAGATGTATAAATTTATTGATGAAATTGAAAAAAGCGATAAGTACCTCGAATTTAGCAATTTTTCAGTAAATGCGTGGAATAATAGACCTGATAAAACGGTTAATTTCAGGATGAATCTGTTCACCTATTTTATAAAGAATCCTCCTCGGGGTACTCCCGCTAAGAAGGGTGTGAGAAAAAACAGAAAAAAATAGGAGAGACCTATGTTTAAAAAATTGATGATAATAAATGGGATTTTACTTTTTCTAATAGTAATTATGACTCTGGCACTTTTTTATGACTGGAAGAATTGGAATGAAACCCACAATTTGCAGGTTCTTTTGAAAAAAGCCAAATCCGTAAAACCCCATATTGAAATTCCTTCTCTGTCCGGGAGGGAAGTAGTAAATAGGGGGAATGAGATTGAAAATATGGCAAATAGCAATATTTTTCATAAGGATAGGAATATAAACATTCCTCAGTCGAAAAATCCAGATATGGAAATCAGGCTTGGGAATCCCCCGGTTATAGTGGGCATATCTTCATTTGGTGAAGAAAGATATGCCCTTGTTAGACCCAAGGTGAGAACAGGTGAGATTTCAGGGATTGTTAAACTAAAAGTTGGAGATTTATGGCTTAACGATTGGAAAGTTACTGAGATAACGGATAGCGGACTTGTACTTTCTGCTGTGAACAACTCCGATGTAAAGCATAAAATTGATTTCATTAGAATGGTAAGAAAAAGGGGGGGGAGGAAAACCGTAGCCAGCGTGAAGGGGAAAGGAATAAAACATAAGAGTTTTTTTGACTTTAAGTTTGGAAAGGGGTTGATGAAAACTGCCTCTGCCAGCAGTAAATCCCTTAAAAAAGGAGGTATAAAGGTTGTGACTGGTGGTAGTAAATCCATAAAGAGTGGTACGAGAAGTGGTTTTACGGGGAGTAGAAGAGGAGGTGCAGGTGGTTTTGGTAGAGGTTCCTTTTCGAGAAATAGTTTTGGTGGAAGAATGGGATCTTATGGAGGTAGATTTGGCTCAGGTTCTTATGGAGGTATGAGGGGAAGTTATTACAACAGTGGATATGGAGGTAATATGGGTAGTTATGGAAATTATGGAGGAGGCACTTATAGGCCAAGGATACGGTAATTATATATTGAAAGTTTTGAAAATAAAGAAGGAGTTAAGATATGGTGAAGATTCAATTTGTTAGAAAAGCTCTTATTTCTTTTTTAATTTTATCTTTTTCTTTTGCTTTTCTGGGAGTAAATGTCTTTTCAACTTCAGGTACTCCGAAAAAGAAAAAGGAACCTAAACCTGTTAACAGGACTGAGTTTCAGAAGAAAATAGAAGAACTTAGAAAGAGGAGAAAGGAGTATTTGCGAAAACATCCAGAGATGAAGAGTAAGTACAGAAATATTAAGGTTCCGGCTCCAAAACCTCATAAAATGCCTGCCAGCGGGAATCCTTTTGGGGGCAAGAAGGGAAATAAAAAGGGAAATTTAAATGTGGTTAAGAACATTAAGGTTACAGGCTCTCCCAATATTGTCCCTGCTAACATTCAAAAGAGCAATAGACCGGTAACTCAGAAGACGGATATTTCAAATAAGGGTATAAAACTTCAATATAGCGATGTGGATTTGTATGATTTCATTGATATTGTTGCAGGAGTTTTGGGGTTAAACTACATTGTAGATCCTTCAGTGAGAGGTAAGGTTAATATCAACATGACAAAACCTGTTCCTAAAAATGCGCTTATGGATATTTTTGTGGATATTTTGAGAATCAACAATGCAACAGTCTTAAAGTCAGGAGATATCTATCATATAATTCCCATTCAGGCCAGCCAGACCTACCCATCCACAATTGAGAAGATAAATGTGAATAGTGAAATGCTGGGATCAGAACTTACCACCGCAGTTGTCCCCATTCAGTTTGTTGATTCTGAGCAATTATCAAAACTTCTGGATGAGTTTAAGACCCCAAAGGCGAGCATATACAATATCAAGGCTTTTAATGTTTTGATAATAACTGATTTTAAGGACAATTTGAGAAAACTCCTTGATATAATAAAACTTCTGGATACCGAGTATTTTAAAATAAATAAGATTGAACTTATACCCATTAAGTACAACAAGGCTTCCGATGTTGCAAAGGACCTTCAAACGGTATTTTTTGCTGCAGGGAAAGAAGGGGCGGTGAAGTTTGTAGCAATAGACAGGATGAATTCAATTCTCTGTTTGTGCCACTCTGAAGAAGCATTTGAAAAGATAATGGAGTGGGTGGATAAACTTGATAAACCATCTGATAGGGGGACTCAGACATTCGTTTATAAGGTTGAAAATACAACCGCTGCAAACATTGCACAGATCTTAGAACAACTCTATTCCGATATGGGGGCCCAGACCTCCTTTGTGGGTGGTGGAAATCAGGGGGGAATTGAGACGGGAATGAATGCTCCACCTCAGGGAGGACAGACGATAGCCCCGAGAATAAAGGGGACTCTTCCCCGTTCTACAGGTGTTCCAATTACGGGATTAAGTGGCAATGTGAAGATAATTACAGATGACTTGAATAACTGCCTGATAATTCAAGGGACTCAGGCAGATTACGAGTTTCTGTTAAAAACCATAAAGAAATTGGATGTTCTTCCAAGACAGGTCCTTATTGAAGTTAAGGTTCTGAGGGTTGATTTAACAGGGAGCCTTTCCGCTGGATTTAGTTCCTGGTTGGAGGCAAGAAGTGATCAGTTTCCTGCAACCCAGGGAAGTTTTACCTTTGGAGGAAATGACAGTGGCCTCACCATATCCACTGTAAGAGTTTTTGGATTGGGTGGGAGAAGAGAGGTAAAAGCAGTTTTGCACGCCCTTGAAACCGAGTCAAAAGTACAGGTTATGGAATCACCTTCAATCCTCGTTCTTGATGGACATGAGGCAAACATCAATGTTGGTAAGGAAATCCCAATTGCAACAAGCACCTTTACAAATCCCTATCTTTCGGGAAATGAGACAAATGGAGAGTACAATATAACCAATACCCAGATTCAATATAGGGCAACAGGTGTAAATCTTTCAGTTTCTCCAAGAATTAGTGCCTCTGGCATTGTAACCCTTGAAATTGCAGAAGAGGTAAGTTCACCAGGAAATAAGGATGAGGGACTTGCTGGATCTCCCCCAATTAACAGGTCCATGATTCAGACCACCATGATTGTTAAGGATGGAAATTCACTAATTATTGGGGGAATAATCAGTCAAAGTAATGAAAAAAGTAGAAGTAGCGTTCCTCTTCTTGGAAGAATTCCAATTCTGGGTTGGCTATTTAGCAGCAAATCTATTTCAAGGGCAAGAACTGAAATGCTTGTGGTGTTAACCCCCCATGTAATTGATACCATTGAGGAGGCCAAAAAGGTTTCCAAAGAGGGCATGCATGCACTAAAGCACATCAACGAGTATGTAGAAGAAGAAAAGAAAAAGGGTGAGTATGGAATTTTAGAATACATTCACAGAAGTAAAGAGATAAAACTGGAGGAAAGGAAACATTAATTTTATTTTTTCAAAGGTTTTCTTATCTTGAGGGGAGAAGATTTTCTTCTCCCTATTTTTTTATACTGAAAAAAAATAGCAACTTTTTGCCTCTTAAAAAATCTATATATCGTAGATTTGAAAAAGGTAGTGTGGAGATGTTAAGCGTTGATAGAAAATTTGGTGGAAGAAGCAAAAAAGGGCAGCGAAGATGCCATGGAGCGGTTGTATGGTCTTTTTTTGAAAAAGATTTACAACTATGTTTTCATGGTAGTTAAAGATGAGGATGAAGCAAAGGAAATTACGCAGGAAACTTTTTTTAAAGCGTTCTTTAATATAAAAAAGTTGAAAAACAACAGGTTCTTTGAACAGTGGTTATATAAGATAGCCAGGAACGAGGTCCTCCAGACGTTGAAGAGAAAAAAGAGGTTTGTGGGGGATGAAGATCTCTTTGTCAAGGAAAATGGGAAGTACCATGTTGCTGCGGTAGATATGGGGACATCTCCTGAGAAAAAGTGTCTGGATGGAGAGTTGAAGGAGATTATTGATAGGGCTATTGATCTACTTCCTCCGAAACAAAAGGAAGTTTTTGTACTGGCTGTTATTCAGAAAAAAAGTTATGCTGAAGTTTCCGAAATAGTTGGAAGATCTCTTCTCTCCGTTAAATCGGATATTTTCAGGGCCCGTTCCAGTGTGAAGGAATATATTAAAAAAAATCTTGGATTGGATAGAAATGGAAATTAAAAGAAATGAAATCTTAAAAAATCTTGATGGCAATTTTGATGATTTTATAAGGGAGAATTACACTTTTGAGGAGCCTTCTCTTTCTTTTGATGAGATAAGAGAAAAACTTACGGTAAAAACCAAAATTTCCAGAAGATATTACTATTTTAAAATTGCCGCTCTTTTCCTTTTCTTTTTGCTTGCCCTTGTCTTACTCTTTTCAGTTTATCAGAAGAGGGAGTATATTAAGAAAATAGATGAGAGTTATGCAACTGTTTTAAAGGGCGTTCAAAAGGAAAATCCCTTTGATGGTAGAGATATATTGGAAGGACTGGATTCGTCAAATCCCTTTTTGGTTGATAAACAATTCTTTAGGGAGTTTAAAAAATGAAGAAAGTATCATTTTTAATCGTCATATTTATACTATTTTCCTTTGTTTCAGTTTTTTCAGCCCATGGGGAAAAGACTGTAGATGGCGTTTTGCTCAAGAAATTAAATGTTGCAAGTACCGAGCATGACATAATACAACTCATGTTGAAAAAAGGTGAGTATGAAAAAATACCTGCCGAAATTGACAATATATTAAATCTTGAGTTGCCGTCTAAGTTTGAAAAGGCGGTGATGAAAGAAATTTTAATTGTTTCAAATGATCTCCACAAAAAGGGAGAAAATGAGATAGCCCTTTTGATAATAGATAAGGGGCTTAACTACTGTAAATCAGATGAAAATAAGGTTATACTTTTAAAGGTGAAGGCCGCCTTTTTAAAATCCATGGGAAAACTTGAAGAGGCAATAAAGGTCTTCAAAAAGGCAGTTAAACTGGAGAAGAGGAGTATAGAGAAGTAATTT
>JAMOQF010000011.1 GCA_027064125.1 Acidobacteriota bacterium | reverse complement strand
AGGCAAATAGGCAAATAAGAAAATAAAAAATAAATAAATAAGGAAATAAGTAAGGTAAGTAAATAAAGAGAAAGTGTCAGGCAGAAAATTTAAGGCAAAAATTTAAGAGAAAATTAAGGGGCTTTTAGGGTTGATAAGTAAGAAAAAACCAAATACTGGCAGTCACTTAAAATTTTCTGGAAAAACCAAATGATTAAAGGAAAATTCTCCTTATCTCCTACAAACCTTTAGGGAGGATTTATGGGAGGCAAACAAAAAAACAAATAAAATTCTGGCAAGAAGAAAATACTCTGGCAAAAATTAACGATTAAAATAAATCCCTTTTCTCCTCTATCAGCCTTTAGGGGCTTTGGGGAAGGAAACAGAAAAAAAAACGAAACCTTGCTAAAGATAAAATCTTTTGGCAGAAACTAATAAGTAAGATTCCTCTTTACTTTCCTATAAACCTTTTGGGAGACATTGGATGAAGGCAAGTAAAAAAATAAACTCAAATCTGGTAAATATAAAGTCTTCTGATAAAAATCAACGATTAAGCATCTCCTTTACCCTTCTATAAACCCTTCTATAAACCAACAGGTGTATTTTTAGAGGGATGGGGACAGACCTAAAAAATGAGAAATGTTATGTAAAATTAAAAGTGTCAGGCTGAATTTCCCCACACAATCCCACCATGGGTTTATAGGAAAGAAAGAGAAAGATTTTTTGTCTGGCACTATTTTTTCATAAATTTTTAGGGGCTTTTAAGGTAGGCAAATAAAAAAAGAAACTAAATACTGGCAAAAGTAAAATCTTTTAGCAAAAAGCAAATTAAATTCAGCTAAATAAAATTTTTTGGCAGAAATCAAATGATTAAAATTTTTTTCTCTCTACAAGCCTTTAGGGCGTTTAGGGTGGGAAAACAAGAAAACAGATTAAATTCTGGAAAAGATAATGTTTCTGGCAGGAAACAAAAATGGCATTTCTGGATGCATTCAGGTGAACATGAGAACAGACCAAAAAATGATATTTGGAAAAGGTGTCAGACAAATAAAGATACGCAAAAGCAAAAATTAAACAAGTAAAAAAATAGGAAAAGGGATGAAGGGAAATTGGTGTCAGGCAAAATTGAAGAAAATTGAAGGAAATTGGTGTCAGGCAAAATTGAAAATTGAATTGAAGATATTTAAGAATCACTTTTCTTTTAACTTATTTAAATAAATCCTATTTACTAAATACAAAATTTTTATACTCATGCTCTTGGAATGATGCCTACTTAATAGGATCTTTAAATAAAGTCCATCTTTCAATGAAACATAACCATATCATCCAATTTTCAAAAAATTTTTTGTACAAAACGAAAATAAATACAATAAATTTCCTTAGATTTTCTAATTGAAAAATATTTTCTACTAATTTAAAATTCAAAAATAATTAAATTTTATTTGCAAAAATGAGAAAAACTCTTCTAATCTTTATTTTTACTTTGTTTTTATGGAGTTTTATTATGAGTGCAACAATAAAGCCCTATGGTAAAAGTGTTTTTAACGGCTTTACCTGGGATGGAAAAGTTGTAAAACCATATGGAAAATCAAGTATGGATGGATGGGAATTTGATGGTAGGATATTAAAGCCATATGGAAAGTCCATAATGGATGGATATGAGTGGAATGGAAAAATTTTAAAGCCCTATGGAAAATCCATAATGAATGGGTGGGAATACAATGGAAAAGTCATAAAGCCCTATGGAAAGTCAATAATGGAGGGATGGGAAATTGATGGAAATATAATTAAACCCTATGGGAAATCCATAATGGAAGGATGGGAGATAAATGGCAAAGTTCCCATTCCCATATTAATTCTCATAGTCTATGACAAAATAAAATAATATATAAAAAGGAGATGTTTATGAGAAAAACTCTACCTATTCTTCTCACAATTTTTATTACTTTACTATTTTCATCTTTTATCTTTTCACAAAACATAAAGGACACCTACTACATCCTATTTGACAACACAAAAAGTGAAACAGCGGCAAATGCAGACTGGGTAATTGATGACAATCAGCCAGATCCGGAACCTTCCAATCCCTCATCTGAAAGCGACTGGACAGGTGGCATATCCACCTGGGGGTATCTACTCTATTCAAATGGCAACTATGTTGTAAAGACACTCACAAGCAGTTATGGAATAACTTACAATGACTCATCAAACCCCTACGATCTTTCAAATTTTGATGTTTTTGTACTATGTGAACCAAACAATCCCCTATCACAAAGTGAAAAGGAGGCTATAATCCAATTTGTATACAATGGAGGAGGTCTATTTCTCATTGCAGATCACAATGGATCAGATAGGGACAACGATGGATGGGACTCTCCCCATGTTTTAAATGATCTTTTTGACAACAATGGATATGCAAGCAACATATTTGGAGTAAAATATGAATTAAATAGTATTTCTGGAGATTACAGTAATATTTCTTCAAATCCAGATTCAGATGGATCTCAACTTTTAAATGGAGACTTTGGAAGTGTTTCAACCATTTCCTATCACGGCGGAGCAAGTATGACAATTGATACATCAGCAAATAGCAACGCCAAAGGACTGATCTGGGAAAATGGTATTTCTCAGGACTCTACAAATTCAATTGTTGCAGCCTATAGTAAATATGGAAATGGAAGGATATTCTTGTTGGGGGATAGTTCCATGGCTGATGACGGAACAGGGCACCCTGGAGATGACCTTCAGGATGGCTGGAATGAAAATAGCGATGGAATATTAATATTAAATGCCACAAAATGGCTTGCAGAGGCTTCAGGAAGCGGTGGAGACTTACCTCCTTCAGTTAGCAATATAACCCAGACTCCCACATTTCCAACCTCATCTGACTCAACCACCATAAGCGCCGATGTAAGTGATGACGTTGGTGTATCAACGGTTAAATTATATTACTCTGTAGATGGAAGTAATTACACGGGAATTGATATGGTTCAAACAAAGGGTGCTACCTATCAGGGAACAATTCCAGCCCAATCCGATGGTTCCAGAGTGGAATATTTTATCCAGGCAACTGACACTGGTGGAAATACCACGACAAGTGATACTAAAGGTTACTTCAGTGGGACCACTCAAATATCAAAAATAAAAGTAAATGATGAAAATGGCACAAATGAATATATAGGATACTATGTAAGGATAGAGGGATACATAACGGTGGCAACAGGGACATTCAATTCATCTTCAAATGATATTTATGTGGAAGATGAAAGTGCTGGCATAAATATTTGGCAGAGAAATCAGCAAAACCCTTCAGTAAGTGTTGGTGACAAAGTAAAAGTTGAAGGAGTGATTAATCAATACAAGGGAAAAACTGAAATTGAAATCACCAACTCCCCTTGCAATATGCAGGTACTTTCCACTTCAAATACAGTTTATCCAACGGTCATTACCTGTAAAGAAATTAATGAAACCTTTGAAGGAATGCTTGTGGAAATAAGAGATGTCAAAATCACCGACGGAAGTTTTCCATCAGCAAATAGCAATGCATGGAATATTAAAATAGAAGACCGTTTCGGTAATGAAGGTATGATGGCTGTTGATAAGGACACAAACATAGATGGTACACCCACTCCCACAGGAACATTTAACTTAATAGGTGTTGTCTACCAATATGACAGTGATTCCCCATACAACAGTGGATATAAAATACTCCCAAGATCAACAGATGATATAGAGGAAAACCCACCATACATCCCCAATGTAACCATAAATGAATTTTGTGTAAAACCAGAAAATACTTGTGATACAAATGGGGATGGGGTGATAAGCCAAACTGAAGATCAATTCATTGAAATTGTGAATATGGAAAAATCAGATGTAGATATAAGTGGCTGGAATATATACCTTGGAGATACATTAATTTATACATTCCCATCAAACACCACACTTTCAGCCAAAAGCAGTGCCGTAATTTTTGGTGGAGGTACTCCACAGGGAGATTTTGGAGATGCACTTGTTCTTGTCTCCTCCGGGTTAAATCTTGACTATGAAAATGACATAATTTTAAAAGATGACAGTGGAAACTTTATAAACCACCTTCTATACAAAGTGGATACTTCTTATTCAGGAAGTTATACCAGAGATCCAGATGTAGAGGGTAGGATTTACAAGCACACTTCCACCGCATATGGGACCTGCTCCTCACCAGGACTCAGGACAAATGGCAATGACTTTGTTTCAAAGGGAGACCTGAACTATGATGGAGTAATTACATTAAATGACCTCATGATACTTGCAAATTACATTACAGGAAATATAGATGAAAACTCCCCTTTATTTGTCTCAACCACAGAAAGCGCCGATGTGGATGGAAATGGAAATGTAAATGTTGAAGATGAAATACTTCTTGCAAACATTCTTGCTGGAAATTAAGTTTAATGGATAGAAAAATTGCAAAAATTTTACTCTTTCTATTCTTAATTCAACTTTCATGGGGATACCTTTTAATGCCAATCTTAAAGACAAGGTATCCCCTTAAATTTTTAGATAACGACGGATATCTTCAGATAGCCCAGAATTTAAATGCAGGAAATGGATACAGGATAAAAAAAGATGAAGCAAATACAATGAGGCGAATGCCCATTTATCCTTTTTTTTTATATCTCTTTCTGAAAATAACTTCTCCAGAAAATTTTAAAAATATAATAAAAATAATCCAGATTTTAATTTCAATTTCCACTTCATTTATCATATTCAAGATTTTATCAATTAACATCAGGAGAGAAACAGGCTATTTAGGAGCATTCTTATGGGGAATAAATCCGGTAAACATCTTATATACTCCTCGCTTTTACTCTGAAAATTTGTGGTTTTTTTTCATCTCTCTATCACTACTTTTTTTTACCCACTTTTTTAAATCAGGCAATAACATTCATCTTTACTTCTCCATGTTTTTCCTTTCAATATCAGTTTTGACGAGGTCAACTTCCATTTTTTTAATACCTCTTTTTCTCTTAATACTTTTTTTCAAAATGAATATAAAAAGACCATCCACTTACATCAAGATATTTCTAATCTTTTTAGTGGCCATGTCCCCATGGTGGATTAGAAACTATAAGATATCTCATGAGGTGGTAATCACAAACACCTGGACCTACAGACCCATTCTACATGGAATTTCAATTTTTGAAAACTATGGCAAAAGCAAAATGAACCACTGGGAACTTGACCAATATTTTCAGCAAAAATACAAAAAGATTGTTGAAAAAAAAATTGGAAAAATAAATACTCCCCAAAAAGAGATAGAAGAAGAAAAATTTGCAAAAAAACTGATATTAAAAGAGATTAAGAAAAATCCAGGACTGCTTTTAAAAAATGGATTAAAGGGGCTTGGCAGGATCTTTTACCTTTCCTCATCCAAACTCTTTTCATCTGTAGCATTTTTATACAATTTATTTTTGATTCTTTTTTTTATAATTTCCCTGTTTAGCCGATCAAAGGAGATATTAAAAAATCCAGTTTTGCTTTTTTCACTTTTCGCATTTTTTCTATTTTACATTCCATATGGTTTTATCTATCCAGTTCTCAGATACTCTATGCCTGTATCATTTTTTATGGTATTAATTTCATCAATTTCAGGTGGAAAAATATTTGGAAAATATTTTTAGATAAGCGATCTTTTTATGGTGTCTAACATTTTCTCCTGTTTTCTCTTTGCCTTCTCCCTTAAAATTTTAAATTCATCATAGGGGATTATATTGCTAAATTCAACAGCAGCCCCTTCCTTTCGGTTGTATTTAACAACCCCCTCTGTATACAAAAAGAAATATTTCTCTCTATCCACTATCTCAATTTTCGAAGAAGACATAACGGGTATGACACCTGTGGATCTTAAAAAAATTCCAGCAGGACTTATTGGTTTTCCCTCAGTGTGCCTTTCTTCCTCATTAAATTCCACATCACAATCCATGGGAATGGGAAGTCTCACAAATCTTCTCTTTTCCTTTGAAATCTTTTCTATTATTAAATTTATATTTCTTAAATTTGGCTCTATTAAAGGTGCCACATATTCGCAACCGGGAAAAAGTTGAGATGAATCCCTTAATACCCTGTAAAATTTTGGTTCAGCAAAGATAAAAAATGGGACATCAAGTACTATGTTGTCAACCTTATATTCCCCTATAAACTTTATCAATTCATAATCTTCCATCTGACAGTGAATTATTGCGCAACAAATCTCTCCTTTATTGTTCTCAAGAGCACCTTTTAGACTGTTTATTGACTTATAATAAATGGATCTTTTTCCTTCAAGAAAATTAGATATGACATCCAGAAATTCCTGTTCCTTTGAAAATATGGCAATATAAGAATTTTCCACATTCTGAAGTTTACTTATGTGAGGTATATCAAAATCAGAGAGCCTCAGTAGAATATCATTTAAAAACCTGTCAAAAAGACTTGAAAATCTCTCAAAATCTTCAGTGGTGATTACATTTGAACCACTCATTATTTCCCAATTGATCTTTCCAGTTAAATCCCCATTTAAAGAAGTAAACTGATTTTCCCAGTGAAAACTAAGTCCCATATCAACTGCACTTTTAAAGGCTATCTGCAGGAACAAATCCCTGAAGGAGATATTGGGAAATCTCAATATCACTTCTTCACTGTATGAGATTTTACTTCCCCTTTTGTTTACAAAACACTCCTTATAATCAGAAACCCTTACGAAATAGTTTTCTATCGTTTTTAGGAACTTCTTGAAATTGGGCCTTAATCCTTCATAAATTTCACCATCATTTAAATTGAGGGAGGAAAATTTCTTATATCTGTTGAAATTTATCATGGACTTATCAATATCCAAATCCAATTTCTTCAAGGCTGCAAGACATTTGACAGCAAGTATGGGATCCCCTATAAAGGTTTCATCGTATAAATGTCTTTTCAAAGACTCAAGATCAACAATGTCCTGTATTATAGAAACATCTATTTTATATCCGTCCTCCTTCAATTTCACAAGGGAGGAAATACCACTATATATCTTTCCCCCCAATATTTCACTTCTAATTTTTGAAACCTTTGACATTATTTTCTCTATAGAGTCCATAGAATATAGACCCCCTCTTTTACTATATTATGCATAAAATATACCTTTTCAGTGATTATAATCACTTTCATAGACTTTATTCAATTTACAGTTAATAGGTTTTCCATCCATATCCACAAAGTAAAATTTAATTGAATCAGCCTCAAGATGGGGAGTTCTAATTATGACAACACATCTATCTCCACCATTTAAAAGGGGACGTACCATCTTTTTTCCGCTATAAACCACTTTTCCATTCTTATCAAGGAGAAAAAATACAATAGAAGGAGCATAAATCTTTTCACTGGAAAGGGATTTTATCTCCATTTCAATATTTAAAAAATTATCTTTTACAAAGCAGTTAAACTTACTTATCTCAAGTTTATCAAAGGAAAGGTTCTCTTTTCTTAAATTCATTATGGTTTTCTCAAACTTAGATTCATCCACAACAAGTAAGAGAGATAAAAAAACAAATAAAAACCCCAGAACAACTATTCCATATTTAAAAAATCTTTCACCACTCATATTTTACCTCAGATCAATCTCCCTCAAATCCCTATCCCAGAAATTCCTGTACCTTTTTGGAAGCGGTTTCCCGGTAAGTAGTATGGAAAGTTGATTTAGAAATCTGTATTCAACCACCCAATTTGATTTTAAATTTACCCACTTTTTTTTACCCTCCACTGAAACCTTCTGCGCCTTTATATGGCAATAGGGAGTGACAAGTGTTTTCTGGGCTCCTAAAAACTTTATGTGTATTTCGAGGAAATAGTATCCACCCTCATAGAGGGTTGTATAACTTGAAGGAACCCTTGCTATCTTCTTTAACTGATCAGAAGCCTCAACACCACTTAATAGAGAAATTTTCTCAGTTATGATGACACCAGATGCCTTGTCCTCCTTCTTTACTTTATATTTTAATTTTTTCAATGTATCGTGTACCTTATCCCATACCTCTTGAATGGGTTTATTTACAAGATACTCCTTTGGATAATCCCCCTTTGACCTTCCACAAAGAAAAAAGGAAAAAATAAAAATTAAAATAGAAAGGGTAAATATTGACCTTTTCATTTTTACTCCTATAATTTACTCTGACACTTTATTATATTAGATGAACCTGCCATATGAAAAGAGTTTCTGTAATTATTCCCACTTTTAACAGAAAAGATTTTTTAAAAGAGGCTATTGATTCTGTATTATCTCAAACCTATAAAAACTTTGAACTCATTGTTGTGGATGATGGATCAACAGATGGAACAGGGGAAATGATTTCAAAATATTACCCCCAGATAAGATACTTCTATCAAAAAAATAAAGGGCCATCTGCCGCAAGAAATAAAGGGATAAAAGAGGCAAAGGGGGAATACATCTCTTTCTTAGATTCAGATGACCTATGGCTTAAAGAAAAACTCAAAAAACAAATTGATTTTTTTGATAAAAATCCAGAATATAAAATCTGCTACACAGACGAAATCTGGATTAGAAATGGGAAAAGAGTAAATCCCAAAAAAAAACATAGAAAATATTGTGGATGGATATTTGAGAGAACTCTTCCACTATGCATTGTAAGCCCTTCATCAGTTATCATCCATAGGAATGTATTTGAAAATGTGGGACTATTTGATGAAGAATTTTTTGTATGTGAGGATTACGATCTATGGCTCAGAATAAGTTCAAAATATCCCATCTACTTCCTTGAAGAAAAACTCATCATAAAAAGAGGAGGGCATGAAGACCAAATTTCAAATCTGGGTTGGGGATATGATATATACAGGATCAGAGCACTTTTTAAATTTATAAAAGATGAAAAAAATGAATTCAAGTACAGGATAAAAGCATTTAAAGAAATGGAAATAAAATGTCATATATTAATAAATGGTTTCAAAAAGAGAAAAAAGGAAAAAGAAGTCAAAGAATATCTCAATCTAATAAAAAAAGCAAAGGAACTACTTAAAATTCCCTACTAAATACTGTAAATCCTTATCATTTATCTCCCCATCTACATTTAAATCGTATGGAGGATAATCTTTATCAAAGTTACTCAAAAGTATTCCAAGATCCTTATAATCAACTTTCTCATCACCATTAAGATCTGCTGGAAAATAGGTGGAACCATATGGGACAGGTATCAAAAGAGATGAAGGATAATCCGGCCCCATGTAAATTGTAATATCTGAATCCATTGGAGTACTATTTCCAGAATAGAGGGTACTTCCATCCTGAGGATTTACTTCAAATCTTGGGTAGTTATTTCCACTTACGAAAATTTTTAACTTGTGCCCCCTATTTATGATTATACTTGTGGACCAGAGAGAAAAGGTCACATGATATATATCTCCAGGGGTTAACAATTCTTCATGATCTACACCATTTCTAAATCTCAAATCCAAGGCACCATCTAAAATAAGCATTTCTCTTCCGTCGGGATATACATCACAAACCCTTACACAAATATCTGCATCAAGGGTTGTTATGGAAAGATAACACGAAAACTGTAACTCTCCAGTTATTTCAATGGGAACGGGAAAGGGATCTGTTTCAAACTGGAGGAGATCTGTTCTGCTATCAAGGCTTCTTTGATCCATGGGGCCATTTGCTATTTCAAGATTTGCACCACCAATTGTTGGAGTGGGATTACGGGGATCTGAAGTAAAAGTGAGGCTATCGTTGTCATCCTCAGTATGCCACAAAAGTTTATTATCAGTAGTTAAATAGAGTTTTGCATCATATGCAGGAACTGGCCAGGAATCTGTTTCTCTCCATTCATTTCCCGGAGCGTCATCCTCTCCACATGCACCCATAACATAATATTGGACAGTCGGAATATTATCAACACTGCCAACATCTTTCAAATAATATTTAAACCACTGAAAGGGATGCTCAACATTTGAAAGTAGTGAATTTGTGGGGTAAGTTAACTCTCCCTGTTTTACAACATATTTTCCACCATGGGTCCACGGGCCCATAATTAACTTTTGTTTCCCCTTTGCCCCATCTCCTCCATTTTCCTGATATTGCTTAAAAGCATTTATGGTGCCTTGAGAAAAAATGTCATACCACCCACCTATGTGAAAGGCAGGCAAATTAATATCTTCCACGTCATCATCTATCGCAAATTTCTTCCAATAATCATCATAATCTGGATGTAAAAGTGCATCATTTCTCCAATCTTCTGCATCCACACTATCTGTCCAGTCGTAGACAAGGGAATGCCTCATGACACCATTTTCCGTCGCACCATATTTGTATAGGTTAGATGTTGCCACAATGGCATATTGGCATTTGACATAATCGGGCAAATTGGGAGCCATTAAATATTCATTTATCCCAAGGGCTGACATCCCGGCAGTTCCAATCTTTCCATTACACCACCCTTGAGCATAGATCCACTCCACAGTGGCATGACCATCTAAATATGCATATTCAAAAGGATGGTTCTCTCCTTGAGACTCATACCTACCCCTTACATCCTGAATAACAACCGCATAACCATTTGCAGCGGCGAGATAACCAAATGAAGACTCTTTGTCCTTACCATAAGGGGTTCTCAAAAGTATCACAGGATAACTCCCCCAATTAAAAGGCAAATATACATCTGTAGCAAGTTCCACACCATCATACATGGGAACCATAAAAGTTTCAACTGTAATGGGGAAAAGAAAGGAGAAAAAAAGAAGAAAAAAGAAAAAAAGCAAAAATATTTTACTTCTTTGCATTTGTTACTTTTTCCTCAACAACTATTTCGTGGGTTAAATTTGCAACTTCCCTTAACATGGCAGAAACTCCACAATATCTATCCTGAGAAAGGTTTACTGCTTTTTCAAGTTTCTCCATTGGTAAATTTTCGCCTGTAAATTTATAAATAATGTGTATATCAGTAAAAACCTTGGGGTGTTCATCCCTCAATTTAGCCTTTGCAGTTACTGAAAAAGAGTCCACCTTAACCCTCATTTTATTCAAAATGGCTATAACGTCCATTCCAGTACATCCCACAAGAGCAGATAAAACGAGATCCTTAGGTCTTGGACCTCTATCTCTCCCTCCAAACTTTTCCTCAGCATCTATTACAAAATGATGTCCATCAACTTCCACATCAAAAGCCATTTCTTCAAGCCAGGTTGCTGTAGATTCTTTCATTTTTACACCTCTTTTAATTTGAATTTAAAACCCTCATGGAAACATTTTCCCACAACAGTTTCAAAAAAGATACCTCAACATATGATCTAATGGAAACATAGCACCTGCCACATTTATTTTTAGAAGTAAATTTTTTTATCATTTCCTTTTGATCGGTAAAATCTATACGGTGAAGTGAACATGGGTTCAAATATCCTTCAGGTCTAACCACAAAAAATCTCTTCCCAGATTGGCAGTTGGGGACTTCCCCATTTTTTATAAACTTCAAAAGTCCGTCCAGATTCTGGGAAGAATTCACGACGGCATCATAAATCCCCTCTCTATTTTTACATTTTTTGAAGATATCTTCCAAAAATGCTATATCCTCTTCACTCTTAATACTTAAAGAATCATCCTGCGTTCTCAAGGGAGTATAAACACTAAAAGATATGCAAACACCCCATCTTTTTGCCGTTTCAACAATCTTTGGAATTTCCCTCACATTCAAAGATGTTATCGCGGTATTCAAAACTATTTCTCCACCGGAATTTTTAGCAAGTTGTGGGATAACTTTGTTTAATCTTTCAAATAACCCCTTCATAACTCTAAACTCATCATGCCTTTCATCTGGGAAATCAAGGGATATTGAAAATTGATTTACTCCCGCCTCCTTTAATTTCAAAAATCTCTCCCTATTTAACAACCATCCATTTGTAACCAAAATTGTATAGGGGAAAAACCTGTTGTGTTTTATTTTAGAAATCACTTCAGGTAGATCTTTTCGCAAAAGAGGTTCTCCACCAGAAATCTGAATTACAGGAGACTTGAATCTATTGTAAATTTTTGCTATCTCATCAGGAGAAAGTCTTTTCTCATCCTTTACCCTTCCACCTAAATCACAGTGCTTACAATTGGCATTACATGAAAGGGTAACCTCAAATGAAATGACAAGAGGTTTAGAAGTAAAATAATTCCTTGTACCATAAAAAATCAATTTCGGGGCGTACTTTAAAGGTATATGAGGCATATGTTATTTCCTTAATCAAAAATTAGAAACCATAAAATATATACCAAATATTTCTAATTTTCAACTTTTTTAAAATTCTTTCCCTTTTTTTCATTCCAAAATGGTGATATGGATCTCAATCTATCTATTATCTCTGGTAGAACCTGAATGCACCTGTCTACTTCTTCCTCTTTGTTATACCTGCTAAAACTAAACCTTATGGAACTGTGTGAAAGGGTAAATGGCACCCCCATCGCCCTCAAAACATGTGATGGCTCAAGTGATCCAGAAGTACATGCAGATCCAGAAGAAGCACATATTCCATACTTATCAAGCATTAAAAGTATTGATTCTCCCTCTATAAATTCAAAACTTACATTGGTGGTATTTGGCAATCTATTTTCCCTATCACCATTTACATGGGTATAGGGAATATTTTCAAGTATAAAATTTTCAAGTTTATCCCTCAATCCCTTTACCTTTGTCATCTCTTCCTCAAAGGAATTCATGGCAAGTTCACAAGCCTTTCCAAGTCCAATAATTGAGGCAACATTTTCAGTTCCACCCCTTCTGCCCCTTTCCTGATGTCCTCCCAGCATAAAGGGTTTTATTTTAGTACCTCTCCTTATATACAAAAAACCAACCCCCTTGGGGGCATGTAGTTTATGTCCAGAGGAACTTAAAAGATCAATGGGAAGTTTTGAAAGGTCTATGGGAATCTTTCCCACCGCCTGAACTGCATCTACATGAAGGATTATGCCCCTTGACTTTACGATCTGAGCAATTTTCTCCATTGGAAAAATCACACCTGTTTCATTATTAGCATACATTATAGAGACAATCGCAGTATCATCTCTCAAAGAATCTCTCAGTTCATCCAGATCTATCTGTCCTTTATTGTCAACCTTCAAAAAGGTCACATCATAGCCTTTTTTAGACAAATACTTACACACATTTAAAACAGCCGGGTGTTCCACTCTCGTTGTTATTATATGTTTTTTCTCCGGATTGGCCTCCAGTACCCCCCTTATGGCAAAGTTATTGCTCTCTGTCCCACAACTTGTAAAGACTATCTCCGTGGGAGAACTATTTAAGAGATTTGCCACCTTCTCCCTTGCCTCTTCAAGTTTTTTGTGAACTTTACCACCAAAAGAGTGCATACTTGAAGGATTTCCATAAAATTCCTTCAAGTAGGGCAACATCTCCTCCAGAACCTCAGGTGCCACATTTGTTGTGGCATTGTTGTCAAAATATATTACATTTTCCATAAACTCAACCCTCCACAACTTCTATTTCTGAAGATACTTCTTCTTTCAATCTGCCCTCAACAAAGGACTTAAGTGTATAAATGGCACTGGGACAATGCGCACACATCCCTTTGAGCCTCACAAAGACCCTGGGCCATTCAATTTTTATCAAAGAAACATCCCCACCATCGTACTGTAACATGGGTCTAATATCTCTTTCAATTACTTCCTTTACTTTCAATTGTTTTTCTTCCACTTTATCCCTCCAAAACTTCTAAATTTTCAGAAACACTTTCTTTTAATTTTGCCTCAACAAAGGCCTTTAATGTATATGTGGAACTGGGACAGTGAGCACACATTCCCTTTAATTTTAAGTAAACCTTTTCTCCTTCAACTTTAACTATTTCAACATCTCCGCCATCTCTCATAAGCATTGGCCTTATCTCACTTTCAATGCACTTCTTAACCTTATTTTCAAACTCCATTTCCCTTCTGGTCTCCTTAAGTATTTCTTCAAGATCCATAAGACAACTCCCACACCCACCACCTGCTTTAGTGTAATTTGTTATTTCCTCTACACTCTTTAAGTCATTTTCCACTATAGCTTTTTTTATAAGCCCCTCAGGAACTCCAAAACAATGGCACACAATACGCCCCTCATCCTCTTTTTCAACATGTTCAACACCCTTACCCTTTCCCTCATAACTTTTAAGTGCCACATCCAGAGCCTCCCATCCCATCACAGAGCAGTGCATCTTTTGAGGTGGAAGTCCCCCCAGATACTCTGCAATATCTTTATTGGTTATTTTCCTTGCCTCTTCTATTGTTTTTCCTTTAATCATTTCAGTTAAAGCAGATGCAGAGGCTATGGCACTTCCACAACCAAAGGTTTCAAATTTAACATCCACAATCACCCCATCCCTTATCTTTAAATAGATTTTTAAGGCATCCCCACAGGCAATTGATCCAACTTCCCCCACTGCGTCCGCATCATCTATTCTCCCCACATTCCGGGGATTAAAAAAGTGATCCTTTAATTTTTCAGAATATTCCCACATAAACTCACCTCTTACTATTTTTTAAAATTGCAAGTAAAACTTCGGGCATGGAATTGCTTTCAATCATACTTTTACATATCTCACAATCTTCCCAATTGGGTAAAAATCTACACTTACAATTCTCAAGATGTTCCAGCGCCCTCTCAATATCACCCTTTAACACATTTAGGGCCTCCATTTTTTCCATGGTATCATTTAACTTATCTCTCAAAATATCCACAAGTAATTTCAAACTTTCTTCAGGGGTTCTCCCTGACAAATTGAGATTTAAAAAGGATTTTATTTCACTTATTGAAAAACCTATCTTCCTCAATAAAAGAACAACTTTCAATCTCTTTATACTTTCTTCTGAATAGAGTCTATAACCAGATTTTGTATACTTATCAGGCTTTAAAATCCCTTTTTCTTCATAAAATCTTATGGTTCTGTGACTTATTCCAAATTCCCTGGCAATTTCTCCAATCTTCTTCATATCTCCACCTCGGAGAATAACCTTACCGTAAAGGTAAGGGTTTGTCAAGAAGTTTTTTAATAAAAAACCCCCTCAGATGAGGGGGCGAGGTAAGAGGAGGTCTAATTAAACTGAAAAACTATAAAATTCCCTATGGGGAAAAACATTCATACGATTTTCAATAAAATTTAATAAATTTTAATTTTATCAAAATTAAATTGAGAGTTAAATCTAAAATTTAATGCAAAACCCCTCTAAAAATAGAGTCTCAATGTAAATGGCAAAGCAATTGTAATAAATATTTTACAATTAATACCTTACATGTCCTCCACCTGTTTCAACTATATCAGCCCCTTCCCCACAGGAATTAGACTCTACAGGCACTTCACTATCCCAGAAGTTAAACCTGGCACCAAGTATTCCACTCCCCTCAAAAATTAAGTCACAACTTACATTTCCATAAATATAATTTCCACCCGGAGAATATCTACACCCACCCCCAAGATCTGCCAAACCTCCATCGGTTAAAATTCTAATCCCAATTTCATTCCCGGTAATTTCACAACCATAAATTGTAAACCCACTCCCCTCCACATAAATACCCTCTTTTCCACACGAGGTGATTTTGCAATGATTTACCACAAAACCACAATTTGAATATATACCTATTCCCTCTGGATTGACAACTGTGAGATTTGAAATGAAACTCTTTTCCGTACCTTTAACGCAAACATTTTCATCTTTACGGGAAAGTATGCCACCGCCAATTATGAAGGTTGTGTCAACCCCACTTCCCATAACCTCACAACAAAAGGGCATATTTATTGGAAAGGTCTCCCCGGTATCAGAAGAATAAACACCTGGCAACAGATAGATCAAATTCCCGGAGGTACACCTTGAAATTGCCTTTTTTATCGTCTTATAGGGTTTAAAAATAGTTCCATCCCCTAAAAAATCGCTTCCATAAACGGAATCCACAAAAATAATGTTTTCATTTCTCAAGGGCTTTATAAAAGTTGTGCAATTTAGAAGGGACATTGTCAGATCCCTGATCTCCATCCCTAAAGGAACCACACCATAGTCAGATGATATTTTCAAATATCCATTAAAATTTTCGCTCATATTCATAAAAATCTCTGGAGAAATAAACCTCAAATACTTTGTATGTGGCAAAAGTTTAAAGGAATAGGAATCAACCAGATTTCCTTCAGAATTAAACAGTTCCAGATAGCAATTTTGAGATATATCAAGGGAATTTAAGATGGATACTCCTTCAAATTCATTTTCTGTGGAATTTATTGAAACGGGAAGATAAGAAATTTTCTCTGGATTTAATGGGACAAATCCTGTTTCATCTAAGAAAATTCCAGAGGAAAAGTAGTATAAAATTTCTGTAAAATAACATTGTTCCGTTGAAGTTACCATACACCATCCATTTTCAATGGCACTTTCACTCCCTTCAATCAATAAATCCCTTTTCTCATGGGGAAGAAGATCCAGATTAAATCTGAAACTGCTATTTCCATCCCAATTTACATACCAATTTTCCCCTTCTTCAGAATAAAATTGTAAAATAATCTTACATTCCCTATTAGAAAGATTAATTATGGAAATTTTACTGCTATACCCTCCTCCACAAACCACATGGGGGAGATAACTTCTTATCTCTCCAAATAACAGGGATAGAAAAAAAATAAAAGATATAGTAAAAAGAAAAAGTTTTTTCATCTTAACTCCTCTTTTTTTAATTAATTTTTCTAAGCATAAGTATTAAATCCACGGAATTAAACTTCCCATCCAGATTGCCATCACCACACCCTGGAAAATTAAAAGGAGAGATACCATACGCAATATTTTCACAGAGATAGTTTGCAAGGATTAAGTAATCACCTATGTCAACTACCCCATCTCCATTTACATCAAAATGTTTCACATGAATTTCTGGATCAATGTCGTCAGAAAGACCATCCCCATCAGAATCAACGTCAGAAATTTTTTCAACCACAAGAGCCGCTGGGACAGATTCCTCACCTAAGTGATCTTCCACTCCATTTGAATCTGGTAAATTTACAACACCATTAACCACTTCACCTTCCACATACATGGTTGTAGAAGAACCACTTCCAAGAAGCATGGCATCTTTACAATTTAACCACACCATATACTGGGCAAGTTCAGAAATGCTCATTCCATCACCTGCATTGCCATTTTTATCTACAGTTATTAAAAGCAAATGGTCATCATATGTTATACCAAGGGCACATCTTGAATCTCTTTCATCAAGAGAAGAATCAAACCCCTCCACTCCAAGGGGATCTGAAACCACCTCTCCATCTCTAACTATAAGTGGCCCCCCTCCTATGGCATTGGGAACCTGTGGCCAATCACTTCCCCCACCTATTCTCATAATCCACTGATTTTGAAAATAATCTATTCCATAAGTTGCCCGGGGTGGTCTGTCAGAAGGATTTAATGCATAAAGTGTATAATCTCTTTTTAAAAATGAATTTAAGGTGCATCCATCCCCTACCCATCCACAATTAACACCACACTTTCCCCCATTTGAAGAGACCAAATTTGAAAGAGTATCACACTCAGATTTAAATACGGGAAAAATTTTAAAAAAATGATCCTTCAAATCCACATCCAAAACATTCACAAACTGTTTTGAGGAAAAAAGATTTGAATAACTCTTTCTTTTAAAAAGAAGACCATCTGCAATCTGATTTGAAATCCACTCATCTTCAGGAATAAATTCCACAGTAAGTGTATAGGCTCCATCATATACAGTTCCATCACTTCCAACCCAGGAATCGGCTACTATATAATAGGTACCTGCTGGAACATTGAAAACAGCGGCAGAGTGATGTCCCCTATCAAGACAATCACTTGAAGAAGTACCATCTAAAATGTGCACATCTATATCAACACCAACACCATCCACAACATTAACTAAAATATCTCCACTTTTTTCAGTGACAAGTTTATAACAAATTTCTGGCCCAGATTCATTGGTGTTCGGGGCACAGGAATAGTAATCAAACAGAGATTGAATATTTTTTGAGGTATCATTGTTATCTACATATGGTGAAGTCTCAATTAAAATGGGATTATTGATGGTGCCTGGTATGTTCTGGACAAATTTTTCCTCTATTTTATTCCACAACTCATCTCTATCACCATCATAATTAAGAGCCCACATCCCCGTTCCCCCAATGTCATATTGATTTACAAGATCCCACTTAAGTCCAAGGCTTTCTTCATCATCATACCATACCTGATGAGGTGAAGAAGAACAATCATACATATAATATGGGGTACTGGAATAATTATCCCAATTTCTTCCATAGGTCATTGCCTCGTCCACAGCAGTTGCGTACAAAACAGCACCACCTGTATCTGAAGAATCGCCGGGTATTGAGCAATCGGTTGTGGGCCATTTGTGACCATAGTAGGGAACCCCAAGTAAAAGTTTATTTTTCTTACCATCTCCCACCCCATAATCACCATATAGGTAATCCTCAATTGTTTTTTTCACACTTGCCCAACTATACCATGGGCTACCATCAACATAGTCAAGGGGAGAATTGGGACCGGGATCACCACCTGACCAATAGTAATCATAAGCCATGATGAAAAGATAATCTGCATAATTGGTAAGGGAATTAAAATCAAATCTGTCATTCCAGTTAACGGCAGGTGTTGCAATTGATACTATGGAATCGGGCATATTTGAATGGAAGTAGTTTGATAACTCCTCAATAAAGGTTGTAAAGTATTCCCTATCTGAGGAATAGGGATATTCAAAATCTATACACACACCATCTGCCCCGGCAGAGGAAACGGCTTCATAGAGATTTTCAATTAAATTGCTCCTATTTGATGAACTCTGTATTAAAGTTCTTATATCCCCCCCATTAAACAAAGTGGCTGTCAATAAAACTTTAACACCATGAGAATGGGCTTCATCAATGGGTGCAGAATTGGGCCAGCCATGAAAATTTGTGATATCTCCCTGAGCGTTAACATCGCATGAAAAATAGGCAAGTATTGTCAAAAGACCCCACCTTAGACTTGAAGTTCCAGTATACCAGTAAACATAAAACCCCATAACCTCCTTCGACACAATGGGAGTGGAAAGGGCTCCAAAACTAAACTTCCCATAAAAGCCTCTATTTTTAATGGGCATGGGAATTATATCCTTATACTTTTCATGTTCCATAAAATGAATTGATCTGTGAATTTCCTGTGCAAATGAAAGAAAAAAGAAAAAAAGAATGAAAAATGGTAAAATAAACTTTTTCATATCAATTTTTACCCTTTTAGTATTTTCCATTCATGTCAAATTATATCAGAATTTAAAATATACATAAAAGTATATTGAGACATACCCAGAATTTTGCATTTGAAGGGTCATAAGAGAAAACATATTTATTCGTCAATTCACTATTTAAGGTTTACAGCAAAAAGTGAATAATGAAAAAGTGTCAGGCAAGAAATTTAAGTGGCTTTTAGAGTTGATAAGTAAGAGAAAGAATTAAATTCTGGCATAGTTAACAATCTTCTGGTAAAAGGCAAATGATTTAAGCATCTTCCTTTTCCCATCCAATAAACCTTCAGAAGGCTTTCAGGGCTGGCAAGCAAAAAGAAAACTCAAAACTGGCAATAACTTGAAATCTTCTGACAGAAACCAAGCAATTAAGGCAAACCATTTTTTTCTTTCTATAAGCCTTCTGGGGGGCATTTAGGGTGGGCAAATAAAAAGCAATTAAATTCTTGCAAAGATGAAATCCTTTGGCAAAAGCAATAATTAAAGTTGATTTTTTTCCTATAAACTTCTAAGGGGCATTTAGGGGAGGAAAAATGGAAGAAAGGTGTCAGGCAAAAATTTAATAAGAAAATTTAAGAGGCTTTTAGGGTTGGCATGCAAAAATGAACTCAAAATTGGCAGAATTAAACTCCTCTGGCAGAAACCAACAATTAAGCACATTCTTTTACCCTTCTATAAACCTTTAGGTGGCATTTGGGGTCGGCAAGGAAAAGAAAAACATAAAATTGGCAAGATTTAAAATTTTTTAGCAGGAACTGACAACTAAGATTGTATCCTTTATCCTTTATAAACCTTTAGGGGGAGTTCATGGAGAGAAATGGAAATAGGGAAAATAGGGACAGACCTGATCTTAAAAAGGTATCAGGCTAAAAATGAAAAAGTGTCAGGAAAAAATTGAAAAACTTCCTTTTTCTTGATTTATTTTAAGTAAATCTTATTTACTAAACAGGAAAATTTTTTAACTCATAGTATATTCTTTTTTTTACAGCCACATTAAGGTAAAATTAGTTCCTAATAATTAAAGGGATTCTCTTATGAAGGTTTTTAGAGAGAGAAATCAGGCCCTGATGACAGATTTATACCAGCTCACCATGGCAGCGGGATACTTTAAATATAAAAGGGAGACCATGGGAGTTTTTGAATTATTTGTCAGGGATCTATGCCCCAGAAGGTCCTACCTCGTGGTTGCAGGGATAGAACAGGCTTTAGACTACCTTGAAACACTTTCCTTTTCAAAAGAAGAAATTCATTTTCTAAAAAATCTCCCACTTTTTAAAAATGTGGATGGAGAATTTTTTGACTTCCTGGAAAATTTCAAATTTTCAGGTGATGTCTGGGCTGCCCCCGAAGGTTCCATAATTTTTTCAAATGAACCAATCCTGCAGGTTGTGGCACCCATCACAGAGGCACAAATTGTGGAAACATTTCTTTTATCAATAATAAATTTTGAAACAATGATTGCCACAAAGGCCTCAAGAATGTTTCACGCAGCAAAGGAAAAGGGAGTTGTGGACTTTGGGAGTAGAAGGGCACAGGGACCTGAGGCAGCCATTCTTGCCGCAAGGGCAAGTTATGTCGGTGGATGTGTGGGAACTTCAAATGTATATGCAGGAAAGGAATACAACATCCCAATTTATGGCACCATTGCTCATTCCTGGGTAATGAGTTTTGAAAGCGAAATTGAAAGTTTTAAAAAATACAATTCAATTTTTCCAGATAACACCGTACTATTGCTTGACACTTACGACACAATAGAAGCCGCAAAGAAAATAAAGGAATTTAAAGGTAAAATAAGAGGTGTGAGGCTTGACAGCGGCAATATTGAACTTGAAAGTAGAAAAATCAGGAAAATCCTGGATTCAAATGGAATGAAAGATGTGATAATAATTGCAAGTTCAGATCTAAATGAATATGTGATAGATAAATTTTCAGAAAAAAACACACCCATCGATATGTATGGAGTTGGAACTGAACTTGTGACCTCACCCGATGCCCCATCCATAGGTGGAGTCTATAAATTAGTTGAAATTAGAGAAAAGGGAAAAATAAGATATACGGCAAAGTTAAGTGAAGGGAAATCGACAATTCCCGGCCAAAAGCAAATTTTCAGGAAAATTGAAAACAACTATTTCTCCGAGGATATTCTGGGACTTCACAGCGAAGGAGAAAATTTTAAAAAACACACCCCCATCCTTGAAAAGGTCATGGAAAGTGGAAGGATAATAAAACTCGAAAGAGACCTAAAAAAGATAAGGGAAAATAGTATAAAAAATCTCAAAATGGTTAAAGAAAAATATAAGGATATAAATACCTGTGAAGAATTTCCTGTAAAATTATCAAAAAACTTAAAAAAACTTCTGGAGAGGGTAAAAAATGAGATTCATACTGGTGGACATTGATACTCAGGTCGATTTCATGCTACCTGAAGGATCCCTCTATGTCAAAGGGGCAGAAAAATTGATTCCTGAACTCAAGAAGTTGTTTGAGTTCTTAAAAGAAAAGAGGGATTTTAAAATTTTTTCCTCTGTGGATACCCACAAAAAAAATGATCCCGAATTTAAAGATTTTCCTCCCCACTGCATAGAGGGGGAAAGGGGGTGGCAAAAAATAGAAGAGACGATTTTACCTCAACACATTTTTATCCCCTTACATAAAAAAGTAGAAGTTAAAGGGGAGATAAAAGAGAAAAGGCAATATATTTTTAAAAAAAACAAATTTTCCATCTTTTCAAACATCAATCTGGAGAGTTTTTTAGAAATATTTGAGATCAAAGAAGTTTTCATTATGGGAGTTGCAACTGAATACTGTGTCAGGGCATCTGCACTTGATTTTTTAAAGAGAAACCTCAAGACCCATATCATAACTGACCTAATTAAGGAAGTGGACAAAGTTGAAGGAGAAAAAGCCCTAAAAGAAATGGAAGAAAAAGGAGCAATACTCATAAAGAGAAAGGATTTTTTTAAGAGGTTTAAAATATGAAAATAGCCCTTGCCCAGATAAACACCATCATTGGGGATTTTGAGAGCAACCTCAAAAAGGTAATAAACTTTACAAAAAAAGCTGAAGAAAGCGGAGCAGACATAATTATATTTCCTGAACTTACCTTTTCCGGGTATCCACCAAGGGATCTTCTTGAAAAAAAGAGTTTCATTGAAAAGAATATTGAGATTTTGCACAAATATAGAAAATCGGTAGGTGAAATTGGAGCGGTTGTGGGTTTTATCTCCTGGAATAAAAATAGCATAGGAAAGCCAATAATGAATTCAGGGGCATTCATATATAAAGGCAAAATAAAAAAAATATTTCACAAATGCCTTCTTCCCACCTACGATGTATTTGATGAGGCAAGGTATTTTGAGCCAGACAAAAAGGCACAGGGACTTATCTCATTTAAGGGGAAAAAATTGGGGCTTACAATTTGTGAAGACTTCTGGAATGAACCCGAAATTTTCCCCCACAGACTTTACAACTACGATCCAGTGG
>JAMOQF010000010.1 GCA_027064125.1 Acidobacteriota bacterium | reverse complement strand
GGTCCTCTTTGGTCTTTGGTTTCAGCACATATGCAGCCTTGGCAATCTCTTCTGCTTCTTCAAATCTACCAAGTTGCACAAGACAATATGCAAGTTTTACAAATGGTCTTGGATCCACTGGATTTAAAACAACAGCACGGTCTAAATGTTCAGAAGCCTCCTCAAACATCCCCCTTTCCATATAAACGGTTCCAAGATTAAATCTTGCCTCATAATTGTCAGGATCTAGTTCTATCACCTTCTTATACACATCAGTGGCTTCAGCTAGCTGTTGGAGAGAAAAATAGGCCGTGCCAAGATCTATTAAATACCTCACATTATCTGGTTCAAGATCAGCTGCTGCTTTAAGTAAGGTCTTTGCCAGATCAAACTGTCTTCCCTGAAGTGCCATAATACCTAAATGATGATATGCAGCGGAATTTTTTGGATCCAATTCAAGGACCTGTCTATACAACTCCTCTGCCTCTTTGTATCTCCCAGCTAAATGATGTTCCTCTCCTTTTACTATTAATTCAGCTACCTCCTGTTCAATTACCTCTGGGGACCTAGCCTTTATTTTTAAAGCCATACTCAACCTCCCATTGACGTCCTATATGGAGAAATAATTCAATAACCAAGAATGTTATAAATATTCCTTGATATAGATTTTCTTAATTTTCAGAATATCCTGTTTGTTTATACACTTCTTTTAACATTTCTTTATATTTTTCATTAGTCCTGTCTCTATTTAACATAATCTCTAAAAATGGAATAGCTTCCTCTGCCTTGTTTTGTTTTAAAAGAGACTCTATCAAAATATCATATACCTGATTTTCATCTATTCCTAAATCAAAAATCTGTTTGCAAATCATCTCTGCCCTATTAAATAAACCCAATCTAAAATTTACCTCAGCCAATGTAATTAATGTGCTGGGATCTGTATCCCCCATATTAACTGCCTTGACGAGATATTCCCTGGCCCTTTCTAGCTCGTTTTCTTCGGCAAAAATCTTACCCAAATTTGCGTAAGCCTCTATGTATGAATCATCCATTTCAATTGCTTTTTTAAAGAGTTCTTTAGCCTCTTCAAAATTACCTCTAAAATAATAGACCACCCCCAAATTTACAAAATATTCTGGCTTTGATGAATCCAGTTCAATGGCTGTATTAATAAAATGTTCTGCTATATCCAATTTTCCACTCTGGAGAGCCAAAAGCCCCATAAGATGGGTGGCTTCTGCATTGTTGGGCTCTTGCTGCAAAATCTTTCTATATTCTTCCTCAGCCCTGGCCAGATGACCAGACCTGTGATAAAATTTTGCACTCTCCAGCCTATCTTTAATTGACCCTATCTCAAATTTTTCTTTCTCCATAAAAGCTATTCTCCTGATTTTAAAATTACAATTTTATATCTATTATTCCCAGTCTCTCCCATTGCACCACATCTTCTTCAATACATTTGGATACTTCCCTTTCTATCTCCTCCTTTGTAAGGACTACCCCTTCGCGCTCATCTGTATATTTAATCACATAAGATATAATTGAATCCATGTCCTTTAATCCTTCATTAACTAGTGCATCATACACAAGTCTTTTAATGATATCTACAAAAATTCCAGACTTTGACTCTGGAATACAAAAAAATTTCAACGAATTTTTGAATCTAGCTTCTTTAGCCACAATTTTATTTAATCTTACACAACTCTCCATATTATGATCCTCAGCCTCCAACACCACATCTATCACCCTTGAATGAAGCAAAACAGCTATGACTCTCAAAATATTTGGCAACTCCATTGATTGAAAACCAGATAAGGCCATCATTTCACCTATGGTACAAGAATTATCATTTAATACTTCTATCAGCTTTTTAATTAATTCTGTATCAATATTTATGTTTTTATTACCATAGGGAGGACTAACCTTGAATTTCTCTTGCCTAATAGGACTTCTTAAAACCACTTTTATATTTTTTATCTTCTCAATTAATTCTCCCTTTGCCAAAGGCTGTCCACCTTTTATATAAAGATCCTTTCTAAAGGCCATCCCCACCATATAATCTTTTATAATTTCTTTTAAAACAATAGATCTACGCCCTTTTAAAAAGTCCAATTGTTTGTCCGTTAAAAACAGATCTTCAAAATACCATATTGGATCTGCTTGACATACATACTTGACTTTTGCACCCTTCATAAATGAAAGCACATCAGTAAAAAACAAAGGATTCCATGTCTCATTTAAATATTCATGGGCTAGATAATTAAGTCTATCTATTTCAAACTTTTTAAATAGTCTCTCCATAATAGGTAAGTTAAAATACATACATCCTGCATCTTTCATTTTTTTTATAAGGTTTTTCCCCATGTTTATTTTAGCAAGACTTCCTAGATCAGGAAACAGCTTGGAATAATCCAGTAGCAATCTTTGAATAGGAACACTGAAAAAACAACCACACATATCATTATAACTTATATAACAGACACCACCTTGTTTTAATTTATTTTTAATTATTTCCACTATAAAATTTTTATTTTCATCTGAAACAAATGAAAATACCCCATGTGAAATAATATAATCAAATTTTGGAAACTCCTCTTTTCTTTCCTTTAAAAATTCCTCAAAGGAAAGTTCATAAAAGCTCACATTTTTAAGGTCTGCATCATCTTTGATCCTATTTGAAAAGCAAATATGTTCTGGATTAAAGTCTATTCCATAAAATTCGCCATTAGGATACAGAGCAGCCATGCAGTTTAAATTAAATCCCATCCCAGAGCCCAATTCCAGAAATTTGAAATTTTTAAGAGGAGGGTGTTCAAATCCATTTAATAGCAAACAAAAATTCAAAAAATCTGGGGTCTGATAAAAGAAAAAATCTGCAATATAAGGTACATCAAAAACATAACCATCCATCCACTCACAAGAAAGACCCATATTTTTCCTCCAATTTAACCCAAAGTTATCATTTGGGGATAATATTTTTTAACAGAGTTAAATGGTATTACTTAAATTCATTTATCGCCATATTATAATTTTCTCTAATTTCCTCATTATTGGGGTCTATGTCATACGCCCTTTTAAAATATTCCATAGCCTTTTTATACCTATGTTCTTCCCAATAAATAACTCCAATATTATTTAAAAGATATGCATTATTTTTATCAAAGGTAAGCAACCTTTCAAAAATCTCACGGGCCATATATTTTTTATTGTTTAAAAACATCTCTTCCCCAAACTTTATCATTTCATTTATTTTTACTTTGTTTTTATCCTCTATAGAGGACTTATACAACTCAATATATTTTTGTATTTGCAAATCCCATAAAAATCTTTCTCGTATTATATTTTTTGATTTTCTCTTCATATTTGATTTATTTTCATTTAATACAAATTGAATTCCTTTTATTAAATCCTCTATATTTTTATTTTGAGCAAGATATCCATTTTGCCCATGATTTATTAAATCTTCTAATGAGGTATTTTTAAATCCAACTATAGGTAATCCCATTGCCATTGCATCTAATGGATATAGAGATACATATTCTTCTATTGATGGAGATACAAATACATCTGCTGCACTATAATACCATGATAAAACTTCCTCTGTTGGAACAAAAGGGACAATATGAAATGCCATGTATTTATTTTTATAACTTAATGTGAAATACTTTCCCTCAATCTCTCCAGAATCAGCCCCAATTAAAACAAAATAAGGATTTTCAATTAGATCCTCCTTTACTATCTTTTCAAAGGCCTCTAAAAATTCAAAGATACCTTTTCTTTTGCTGGCAACAGAAGAGGTTACAAATAACAGGACATTTGTGTTTGGCTCTATCCCTAAAATCTCCCTAGCCCTTTGTTTGTTTAAAACAGGATAAATTTCAGTAGGCACTCCAGGATAGATGAGATCTACCTCCTTAAACACGCCTGTTCCCTCAACCTTTTGTTTTAAACACCTACTCTGGGCAACCACCTTTAAATTTAAAAGATTATAAACCTTTTTCTTGAGTTCAAGGGCTTGTTTTACTATTTTTTGTGCCTCTTGATTTACAATTGGACACTCTAAACATCCCTCTTTATAGCCCTTGCATTCCATTGGATAATAACAGCCACCAGTTACATAAAACATATCATACAGGGTTATAATAACAGGCTTACCTAAAAAAAATAAAGGGGCTAGCTCAAAATTGAGCATACCAGGTATCCAGTGGAGGTGGATTATATCTGCCTCTTTTATTTCCTGAATTTGTTCTAAATTTAGAGATGAATCAGTTAAACCAAATACTGAGTCTCCCTCTGCAGGCATAATAGGTATTCCCAACTTATTTCTCCAGTCTTGAAAGATCTTGGCTATAAATTCAGGCCTACTACGAGGCACCTTTTCCATCAATTTCACCTTGTCTTTAAAAACAGGGTCCTGTACTATAACCTTTACCGATGGATCTCCCGAGGATTTAAATATAGTTACAAATAATGAATCAATTCCCTTCTCCATAACTCCCTTATGAATCCTGTAAGCAAGCATCCCCTGCTCCCAGGAATCCGAAGAACAAAGATGAACTACCTTCATATTTCCTCCTGTCTCCATACCAGATTTAACTTTATATGTTTATAATATTGTGGCCTTGGGTAAAAATTAAATATGTCATTTAATAAATGAACTTTCATCTCATT
>JAMOQF010000009.1 GCA_027064125.1 Acidobacteriota bacterium | reverse complement strand
TTCATTGGAAAGGTATTCTCTGCTTCTTATAATTTTATAAAAATCTTTTCCACCACCGCCATTTAAAAAGTGTTTTTTATACGCTTTTAAAATCAACTCTTCCAATTTTTCCTCTTCAACTATTTTTTCCATGAGTTCTGATTCTGAAGGCCTTTTGCCAAATTTTAATGAAAGTTTTTCCGAAAGATTTTTTAACTCTTTCATTAAAAATTCTCTATCTTCAATTCTTTTTCCCCTTGGAAGATAAAATGTAAAAATGGGTTTTTGTGGACTTATTAGGTCAATTAGTGTACTTCCAAACCCCTGAAGAGAATCACAGGAATGGGGTACAAGTATCATGTCAACTTTTTCAATTAAATCACTCAGGACAAAGGAGAGGCCGCTTTCTACCACTGAACAAATGTATGTCTGTAAATGAGATCTTGCCTTAACTGTATCCATTCGCGGTGGTCCCCAGATTTCAATGGGATGAATATTGTGTGCTTTTAACAATTCCCTTGGGTAGTGTATTGGAAACACCCCTGCAATTATATTTCCTTCCCTTTTTGCCCTTTTAATTGTTTCACTTCTTGTGGGTATTTTTATCATGAAAAATAAATTTACCACAAAATTTCTTGTTTTTTAAGAATTTAAGTTCTGTTTTAGGTCTGTCCCCAGTTCACCCTAATTCACCGTTCAAATTCAAGTTAAAATCACGCACGAGATCATTTTCCCTTTTTTACTTTTGTACTTTTGAAAGGTTTAGGTCTGTCCCCATCCTTACTCTTTTTTAAATTGTTGATTAACTTGCCTTTTATAAATTTTTTCCCTTGTGTGCTCGCTTTTTACAGTATTAATATGTAACCTTTCGATGTTTCTGGAATAAATTTATTTTCCTTTAAGAAACTTACAATTTCACTTCTTAAATCGTCATAATCAATAATTTTATCTATATATCCTTCTTTATATAGTTTTTGTGGACTTTTTGCTCCCTCCATCATCTGCTTAAATCTCTTTTCCTTTTCCTCATCATTTTCCGTCAACATCTTTCCCACATTTTCGGAATAGATGGTTATTATGGCAGAGGGCAGGGCAAAAAATTTTCCATCACATATGTTTCCTCCTCCCATTGCATATACGCCTGCTGTGTAATCTCTTCTCACAGCGATGGACAATTTTGGTGTCCGTGATGTTGCAATGGTTTTAAAAAGAAGACTTCCAGATTTTATTATGCCCTTTTGTTCCACTTCTTCACCCACCATAAATCCACATGAATCTGCTAAAAATATTATGGGTAGGCCAAAGGAATCACATATGGAAATAAATTTTGCCATTTTATGGCAACTTTCTGGAAATAAAATTCCGCCTTTACTTAAAGACCTATTTGCAATTAATCCTGTTTTAATTCCTTCAAATGTGGCAAAACCTATTACTATTTCCTTTGCAAAATTTTTCTTGATTTCAAGAAATGAGGAGTCATCCACAATGTATGATATTAATTTATCCATATCAAGTACATACATTGGATTTTCAGGTATTAAATCTTTTATGGAACCTTTAAATGTATATTGATAGGTCCCCTTTTTAATTTCTTCTCCTCTTTTTTCTGGCATAAAGGAGATATACCTTTTCACCCATGAAAAAACTTCTTCCTCACTTTTTCCTACAAAGTCAACGCTTCCAGATGTACTTTCGTGCATTCTGGCTGAACCTAATTTGTCATAATCGGGAGATTTCCCAAAGAGTTTTTTCACAACATCTTCTCTGCCAATGCTCATTCCACTTTCCTCAGTCATGACAACCACATCAGAAAGACATATTGGAAATGTTGAAGATGCGCCGTGTTTATCAAATACAATGGAGATTATGGGTACTTTCCCGGACAAATTGGATAAAATGTTGTACCATTTACCAACCCCCTTTTTATCCAACAAAAAGTGGGTGGGGTGGGGTGGAAATACACTTTTATTGGGATCTTTTCTGTCAGATATTAGATCGTAAACCATCACAAAAATGGAGGGATCTTCATTTATCCTTTCAAGAAAATTTAGTGATTCTTCAAAATCCTTAAGCAGATCATTTACTATCATTAAAGAATCTTTTATGATGGAGTAAACCCGTTTTCCATCAATTCTTCCTATTACTTCAAGGTGTCCCTCAACTTTTTTTAAATCCAGGATTTCATCAAAGAGGAATTTTGCTCTTATTTTTGCAGGGTATTTCAAATTTATCTCCTTTCATTCACAATTTTTTGAGCCATTTTTTCAAGTTTTTTGTAATCTATCTTTTTGGTCTTTTCCTTTATGGGGAATTCTTTTATAAATTCTATATATCTTGGGATTTTTCTGTCTGAAATTTTATTTTTTAGAAAATTCCTTATTTCATCCTTTTGTGGGGACTTATTCCTCTCCTTTAAAATTATAAAGGCAAAAACCTCCTCTCCTAAAATTTCATCCTTTACCCCCACGACAATTGCGTCTTTGACCTCTGGATGTTTTTTAAGTTGACTTTCAACTTCCACTGGATTTATATTTCCACCTCCCCTTATTATTATCCTCTTTTTTCTTCCTTCAAAATAGTAATAGCCCTTTTCATCCACCCTTCCAAGATCACCTGTTTTAAACCAACCATCTTTAAAAACCTTTTTTGTGCTTTCTTCATCATTGTAATAACAGCACATCACAGTATCTCCCTTGACCACAATTTCTCCAATCTCGCCTGTTTTAACTTCAATGAAGTTTTCATCCACCAATTTCACCTCAACTCCATAGATTGGCATTCCCACGCTTTCATCATTTGGTGGAATGTGTGGTGGTATGGTCATGTATCCGCCGCATTCTGTCATTCCCAGACTTGAAATTAGAGGGATCCCCATTATATCTTTAAATTTTTTCCTCAATTCTTTACTCACTGCATATCCGCCGGTAGTTGCATACTTTAAATCTGGAAGAGATGGGATATCCTTGAGTTCAAGAAAGTCCTGCCATTCCATTGGGGCTGCTGCAACATGGGTTACTTTGTTTTCCATGAGTAGTTTTAGAAATTTTTTTGGGTAAAATTTTTGTATAAAAATTGAAGTTCCACCAACATATAACATGGGGAATAGTACTATTAAAGGAGCGGCACCATGACACAGGAAGGAGGTGGTTAACATCACATCTTCTTCAGAGTGTCTTAAGGTTTTTACCCTCCCCACGGCAGAGGCCATTATTGATTTTGCAGTATGGGTTACTCCTTTTGGAAAGCCTGTTGAGCCTGATGTGTAAAGTATCATTAAGGGAAGATCCTCTTCTACTTCAATGGATACTTCATCTGTGGAAATGGTTTCTTTTATATTTTCCCAGGATAGAAAGTTATCTCCCTTTCCATCCACAACAACCACTTTTTCCAGAGTTTTTATTTTGTCCCTTACATTTTTTAAAAGTGGTACAAATCTTTCAGATATAAAATACACCCTTACTCCACAACTGTTTGCTTCATGAATTAATTCTCCTTCTGCGGTGTAATAACTTGCGGGCACGGCGGCTGCCCCCATTTTAAAACATCCAATATATCCCTCTATGATAAAAGCCTTGTTTTCCATAAAAAAACCAACTTTATCCCCCTTTTTTATACCAATATTCCTTAAAAAGTTTGCCACCCTGTTTGCCTCTTTATCTAATTGAAAGTAGGTTAGAATTTCATCTTCCACAATGACTGCTTTTTTGTCTGGATAACTTTCTAAGGCTTTTTCAAATATTTTACTTAAATTCATTTTTCCTCCAGTACATCATACATTTTTGTATCTTAAAACGTAATTTAATAATTTTTTTGATTTTTCGTTAAAAAGTTCAATGGAACTTACATCTATGGATACATTTAAATATTGGTAAATCAGTGCGTGATGTCCATCTATTCCATAAGGTAAAATACCTGAGAAAAAGAAGCCAATTTCTTCACATTTTTTAGCAATATATGGCATATGGGGATTTTCAAGATCCAGATATAAATAGATGACATCCACCTTTTGTGATAGGAGTTGTGCCACGGTCTTTATTATTATGTTCTGGGTGTTTTTTGTATAGGTCTTACAAAAAAGATATACCACATTGAAAATCTCATTTTTAATAAATTCTATTTTTTCATCTCTTTTTTCATCTTTTATTTTTCTTTTTCTACCTATTTTATATTTTATTTCAAGAAGATTTAATATTTCTTTGATCTTATTTTTAAATTTTTGAGGGATATATATTTCCCTGAGTTTATCTTCCTTGATAATTTTTGTATATAAAACGGCACTTGTCTTTATGTGTATATTTTCTGCTATGCCTTTAAATTTAACATCCTGAGGAAAGAGTCCCAGCATTATTCCAGAGGGTTTGTAATTATATTTCTCAAGTAATTTCTGGGAATAGATGTGAGTGGTAACAGCCTTTCCAAAAATTGCTTTTAATTCTGGCATTTTTGTGGCTAAATTGCTAATAAATTCAAACAGTTTTATTGAAATGGCATTATTCCTATATTTGGGAGTTACAAATAGTACACCAATTTTGCTCTCAAATAAATGAATGGGAAATTTTTAAAAAAATTTCTTGACAAAAGTTTTGCTGAACAATATAGTTAGGTTTCCTAACTATTGGGAGTTATTTTATGAGAGAACTTGAAGATCAAATAATTTATGGACTTGAGAAATTGTGTAGCATA
>JAMOQF010000008.1 GCA_027064125.1 Acidobacteriota bacterium | reverse complement strand
AAAATCCTTGACTGTTTTTTTTTTTTTTACAATACTGCACTCCTTTCCGGAAAGGGGAAAATAAAATCAAAATAAAACTAATTAGGAGGTGTTATTATGAAATGGGTTGTAAAGCCTAGTGGAAATTACTCAGAAAAATTTTGCTTTTTTAATTTCTGTCATTGCAACAAAGGTAATACGTATAATCACTGTAACGATAAAAGGAAATCACTTAAAAAATGAAAAAGTAAACAATTTAGCATTTTTTTCTAAGGGAGGTTATTCCTCCCTTTAAATTTTTAACCACAGGTGGCGACAACTTTTTTTGTGAAGTCACTTTGAAGTTTAGAAGAAATTGTAAGAAATGGAAAAAGTAATTTATTCTTCTTTTTTTATATATCTTGGAAGGTTTTTAATTGAAAAAATATGGGTAAATGTTTCTGCCATGCAAAATTTGAATGTGTTGAATTTAAACCACATAAAAAGTAATTTATTATAAAAATTTTCAGGAGGTATTATCATGAAGTGGATAGTTAAAGATAAAAGATATGGAAACTTAATAACCCCAAAAAGATGTTGTTTTGGACGATTTCTTTGTTTTTGTAAGTGGGAAATTATTTCTTTCTGTGGTAAACTTTTTTCCCCACCTAAAAAGTGATTTTTTTCATGAATAGATATCATTTTCCATATAGATGGGGAATCTGCATGTGTGAAAAAAGATATAAAAATCAAAAAAGATAAAAAAATAGGAAAAAGGATTTATAATTACCTTTCAGGAGGCTTTTAATGAAGCAATCAGGATATAATTTTTTCTTTGAAACAGAGGAAGAGGGTAAAAAAAAGTATCTCGCCTACAATTCCCTCACAAATGGCCTCGCCCTGATGGAGGTTGAAACGGTTGAATTCATTAAAAATATTGAAAATGAAGATCTTTCCAATTTAAGGATTAAAGAAGACATATTTAAGGAATTAAAAAATGGTGGGTTTATAGTTGAAGATGGTTTTGATGAGTTAAAACTTTTAAAACTTATTAAAAACCAGAATGTGTATGATACAAGGGGGTTTTCCCTCACTATCCTTCCCACACTTGACTGTAATCTTGGGTGTAAGTACTGTTTTGAGATGAGAAAGCCCATCCACATGGATGAAAAGGTTGAGGAGAGACTTGTGGAATTTGTATCTGAAAATATTGAGGCAATGGAGTGCAAATATTTTTTTGTCAGCTGGTATGGTGGGGAACCTCTTTTAAAATTGGACGTTATTGAAAGATTGACAGAGAAATTTAAGAACCTCTGTAAGGAGAGAAATTGCATCTACTCAGCCTCAATGGTGAGTAATGGCACCCTGATAACAGAAGAGGTTGCAAAAAGGTTAAGTGAAATGGGAATTACAGATGTTCAGGTAACCCTTGATGGAGATCCGGAAACGCACAATGTGAGAAGGCCCTATCTTGATGGGAGAGAAAGTTTTGAGGATATTTTAAATGGTATAAAAAACCTTGCAAAATTTAAGATCCCCATCTCCATGAGGGTAAACATTGACAGGACAAACAGGGACCTTGACCTTGTGTTTCTTGAAGAATATGGGCTTATGGAAATCCTCCAGAGGGATGAAAATGGCATCCACTTTGGATTTGTAAGACCATGTACCAGTACATGTGGCTGCAGTGAGAATGAATGCTTTACCCATATGGAGTTTTATGAGATTGAAAACAGATTGAGGCGAGAACTCTTTGAAAAGTACAACATAGAAAGTCGTTTCTACCCATCTCCAGTTTATGGATGCGTCGCCACAACGCCCTATGGCTACGTTGTGGGACCCCGGGGTGAACTTTATAAATGCTGGGAAGATGTGGGGAAGGAAAGTGAAGAGGTGGGGAATATTTTTAATGGTGTAAGAATGGATAAACACCACCTGGATCACCTAATGCTTGAATTAGATGAAGAGTGTCTTAACTGCAAGTTTTTGCCCCTCTGTAATGGTGGATGCCCCAAAACACAGGTAAAGAGACTCAGGGGAGAAAATATTCCAAGGGACTGTACTTCCTATAAGTTCAATATGCGAAGGACTCTTGAGTATTACTACAGAAATGTTCACAGGGAAGAAGGTGAAGAATAAATTAAAAGAAATTATAAAAACCTATAGGGAGTTTATTGGGGGCATCAGGAAGTTTTTTATCTTTTTAAAGCCCTACAGAAAATATGGCTATATTGCCGCTTTTTTTCTGGGAATTTCAGTTTTGCTTGAACTTCCCATGCCCTTTTTTACAATGTATCTCATTGACAAAGTCATTCCGGGCAAGAAACTATATCTTTTAAATTTAATGGCAATCCTTCTTCTTTTTCTTTTAATTGTAAGGGCTTTTTCTCTTTTTTTCTATAGATTAAACATTGTGAAATATAAAACCAGGGTAATTTTTGACATCAGGAAAAAACTGATTGAAAAGGTTCTCAACCTCCCCTACTTGAAGTTTAAGGACCTCTCTCCTGGATATATGGTTACGAGGATTGATGGGGATGTGGATCAACTTGAGGGCCTTATGGCTGAAACCTTTATAGACATTTTAAAGGATATCATAACCTTTCTGGTGGGGATTGGGATCTTATTTTTTTTAAATGTGAAGATGGCAATTTCAGCCCTTTTGCTTCTTCCCCTTTTTGTCTGGACAATGCATCATTTTGGAGTGAAACTGAATAAACTAACTGAAGTTTTAAGGGAGAGGTGGGCTGAATTTACGAAGGAGATTGAGGAATTAATTGAATCAGGTCTTTCCCTTAAGGCAAGGGTAAGAGAGAGTTTTGGGATTTTTAAGTTTTGCAAAAGACATATAAGGGCTCTAAAACAGGATGTAAAGACAGAGATAACGGGAGCCCTTTCCGGAATTGTACTTGACGTGGTGGGATCCCTTTCTCCACTTGTAATCCTCTGGCTTGGAATAAGGGAAATTATAAATGGCGGTCTCACATTAGGGGAGTTTTTTGCCTTCAATTCCTTTTTGATGTACTTATATGGTCCCATCTCAAGCCTTGTAAATACAAATGTGGACATTCACTCCACCCTTGCAAGTGCAGATAGAATTTTTGAAATACTTAACTGGGAGGAGGAACCTTCTGGCAATATCGAACTGAATAGTTTAAAGGGAGAGGTGGTATTTAAAGGGGTATCCTTTTCCTATTCTCTTGATAAGGAGTTTTACTTTGACTTTAAAATTTTACCTGGAGAAAAAATTGCAATAGTGGGGGAAAGTGGCAGCGGAAAATCCACCATTTTAAAGTTAATGGTTGGTTTTTTGAGGGACTATGGTGGTGAAATTTTTATAGATGGGATCAAATTAGAGGAGATAGATTTAAAGAGTTTGAGGAAACTTATTGGGTATGGAAGTGGAGAAAATTTTATCTTTTCTGGAACAATTTCTGAAAATATTTCGTTATATACTATATGTGATGAAAAATGGCTAAATAGGTGTATGGAGATGGCAGATTGTTTTGAGTTTGTGGAAAGACTTGAAAAAGGAATTAATACAAAAATAGGAAGGGAAGGGAGAAAATTGAGCACAGGTGAGATGCAGAGGATAAACCTTGCAAGGGTACTTTACGGAAGACCTGAGATGTTAATTTTAGATGAGATAACCTCGGGAGTGGATCTTAAAAGTGAAAAGAAAATCTACAATGCCCTTTTGAGGGAGTTTTCAGATAAAACGGTAATTGTTGTAAATCACAGGGTTGAGTCTGTAAAGGGATTTGACAGGATACTCTTTGTAAAAGATGGGGAGGTGGTGGAAGAGGGGGATTTTCTATCCCTTATGAAAAAAAGAGGTGATTTCTATAGACTTTACACCTACCAGAAGAGGAATCTGGAGGGAATTTCAGAGAAAAATTAAAGGAGGAATTATGTCAAGGAGAGCGTTTTTTATTGTCCTCATCCTTTTTTTGTCCTCAATTTTAGTTTCAGGAAAAAATTTTAAACCCTTTAATGGGAGAAAATATGTGGTTCCCTTTATTAAAAATCCACCTAAAATAGATGGGAAAATAGAAAAGGGGGAGTGGGAAGATGCACTTATAATTGATAAGTTCTATCAAATAAATCCAGGGGATTACCTTCCCCCAACTGCATACACAAAGGTCTATATAATGTATGATGAGAAAAATATCTATCTTGGGGTTTATGCCTCACTAAAGGGTGTGGATAAATTTAATCCCATCCATTTGAGAAGAGATGAGACAGGAGAAACAGAGGATATAGATTTTTCCTTTGATACTTTTTGTAAGTATAAGTCTGCCTATGTGGTAGTGTTTAACTGTTATGGTGAGATAACAGATGGTATACAGTCAAATAATGGTTTTGATTCCTCCCAGGATTTTGACATAACCTCAAAAGGGGTTTTGTATAAGGACCACTATGAGATAGAGGCAAAGATCCCCTTTAGAAATTTTAAATTTCCCTCGAAATTTCCCATGAAGTGGGGCTTTACATTGGGTAGACACATCTATTTGAAAAAGGGATTTGAGGAAGATATAAGTATCCTTGCGGATAGAAATGCCCCCAACATGTTTGAATATGAGGACTATCTCATTTTTGAGCACAGGGTAAAGACAAAAAGTTTATATATAATCCCTCAGATTCTTGGAAGTTATAACAGGGATAGTTTTGATTCCTCATACGGGGGAGACTACACAAATAGCAGTTATCTTGGAAGTA
>JAMOQF010000007.1 GCA_027064125.1 Acidobacteriota bacterium | reverse complement strand
TATAATTTATTCCTCTCCTCTTCAATCCTTTTCTGTCTCAATTGATTTAAATACCTATTTTTCACAACACTCTTTACCATATCAAAGGGTTTAACCTTGGATGGAGTCTTGGATATCAACTTAATAATGTGATACCCATACTTTGTCTTCACAGGACCACTTATTTCGCCAGGTTTCATGGAAAATACAGCGTCTTCAAAGGGTTTTACCATTCTTCCCCTTGTAAAGGTTCCCAGATCTCCACCCTTTGAAGCATTTGATTTATCTATGGAATATTTTCTTGCCACATCATCCCATTTTGTGCCCTTTTTAAGTTCAGCAAGAACCTTTTCCGCATCTTCTTTCGTTTTTACAAGTATATGCTTTGCGTGTACCTTTTCCGGCTCTGTATAATCCTTAATGTGCTCTTCATAATACTTTTTAAGGACATCATCACTTACATTAACATTTGTATTCATTTGAGAAAGATCTCTGACATATTCAGCCCACAACAATCTCTTTTTAAAATCCTCAATCCTCTTTTTGACATCGGGTCTATTGAGATATCCCTTCTCTTCTGCTTCCTTTGAAAAAACTTCTCTGTCAACGAGATTTTGAACATACTGTCTTTTTCTCTTTTCTGAACTAAAATAGGAAGCAAACTGTGGTGGAATCTTTGAAAGTTCTTTATCAATATCTGCAACGGTGATAACTTTGCTCCCTATCTTTGCCACAGGTTCATTTCTAACAACCAATGCTGTCTTTACCTTAGATACCTCTTTCTTCACCTCCTTTTTATTCTCTGAGAAAGTCAAACCACTCAACAAGAGAATAAAAATCAGCGTAAAAAAACCACTTTTTCTCATTACAACCTCCGAAATAGAAATTAAATTTTTATTAGATCAATATTTTTTCAAAAAGTCTAAAATTAATTCAGTAATTCAAGCATTTCACGAACAGCCCTTTCAAGCCCCACAAGGGATGCCCTGGCTATTATGCTATGGCCAATATTCAACTCCGAAATGTATTCAATTTTTGCTATGGGAGTAACATTCCTATAGTTAAGTCCATGTCCCGCAAGAACTTCAATACCCATCTTATAACTTTTTTCAGCAACTTCTTTTATAATCTCATATTCCTCTTTACTTTCCCTCCCACAATTTTCAAGGTCAATGGGAGTCAAATCAGAGTATCTTGCAGTGTTTATCTCAATTGTTCTACAACCAATTTCAAAACTCTTTTCTATCTGCTCCATAACGGGATCTATAAAAATAGAAGCCTTTATTCCTTCATCTGCAAGGGCAGTTATAAAATTCCTTATTTTCTCCTCATTACCTACTACATCAAGACCACCTGTAGTGGTAACCTCTCCGGGATTTTCGGGAACAAGTGTTACCATATGTGGTTTTACCCTCAGGGCTATATTTTTCATTTCCTCTGTTGCAGCCATTTCAATATTTAATCTTGTCTTTACAATTTCCTTAAGTATCTCCACATCCCTTTCCTTAATGTGTCTTCTATCGCCTCTTAAATGAACCGTTATACCATGGGCACCAGCAAGTTCTGCAATGACTGCAGCATGAATGGGATCAGGTTCATCAATTTTCCTCGCTTCTCTAATTGTTGCTATATGGTCTATGTTTACACCTAATTTACAGGACATAAAAAAACCTCCAAAAATTTAAGAGTTATTATATATTAAAAAAAGAAATGAAGATAAAATTTTTCTAAGAAATAATTCTAAGAAATTCTTCAGTATATTTTCCCCTCTTTTCATATATCGCCATTTCCTCTTCATCTTCTAATAAAACAGTTTTCCCCTTTTTCAACTCAAGTAAAACAAGGAATGGCTCCTTCGAATTCACCGTAGAATAAACATATTTCCTTCTTCTAAGGTTAAATCCATTTTTTCTTCCCTCATCCAACAGTTCATTTTCTCTCTCATAGGGAAAAACCACAAAAAACAATCCACCCTCCTTTAAGACCCAGGAAGTGATTTTAAAGGTAGTCTTAATATTTAAATAAATTTCATGGCATGCAATTGCCCTCTGAAGATTTTCACTTATCCTGCCCATCTCAATGGGGTTATAAGGTGGATTTGAAAAAACCACATCAAAAAGACCTGTAAAACTTTGATAAATATCTCTTACATCTCCCATCAAAACTTCTATCTTTTCCAAAAGATTATTTATTTTCACATTTTTAACAGCAAGTTCATAAAGATCCCTTTGTATCTCAACCGTTATAATTCTTTTACCACCTTTTCCCCTGAAATTTAATATTATGGGAATAATTCCACATCCACCTCCAATTTCAAACATAACACTATCCCCATCAGCCCTTATAAAATCGGCAAGCAAAGGGGCATCTATGGAAAACCTATAGCCCTTATCTGGCTGATACAATTTTATTTTTCCATTTAAAAAAGGAGTAAGAGAAAAGGATGTCATTAATACCTGGAAATATTGCTTGCAAGAAATTTCAAGGGATTTATTGGTTTATTATTTATCCTTATCTCAAAATGTAGATGGGGACCTGTGGAATGGCCAGTTGAACCTATAAAACCGATGACACCGCCCTTTAAAACCCTCTGGCCTCTCTTTACATTTAACCTTGACATATGGGCATATCTTGTAGTTATCCCGTATTTATGAGAAATTACAACACTATAGCCATATCCAGATTGGGCCCCAGCAAAAGTTACAACACCATCTGCAGGAGCAACAATTTTAGCCCCATACGGTGCAGAAATATCTATTCCCTTATGAAACTCATATTTTCCCGTTATTGGGTCTATCCTCTTCCCAAAACCACTTGAAATATATCCCCTAACTGGCAAAATATCTGGAAGAGCAGATAACATTAAACTTTTTTCAAAGTAGTAATCCCTTATATCTGAAATTTTATTTTCTACTTTAACCGCTTCATCCTTTAATTTCTTTAACAATGCCCTTCCTTTCATTCTACTCTTATTGAGAGAAAAGCCTCCAATACCACCTGTAGAATCATTAAATTCATCCAGGGAATCACCTGCATAACTTTCCATATTTTTTACAATCATATTTAAATAGGCGTAATTTTCATAGAGTTTTTCCTCTTCAAAATGGAGTCTCTCATTTTCCCTCATTTTCTCCTGGGCCTTTGAAAGGGCAAGTTTGTATTCTTGAACATTGTTATTCATTAAAATGTAGTGAAAAACTCCAAAGGAAAGCAATATTAAAAAGGAAAAAATTCCAGTTAAAATTTTCTTTATAAATGAAACAGATATGACATACTGTTTTACCTTTGAATGATCTTCGGGGGTTATGGTTATATAAAATTTTTTATCCTTCATGAACCAACCTAAAAGAAAAACACTCTTCTTTATTATTTTACCAGAATACCACTACCTTTTTCAAGAAAACCCACAACTGAAGAGTAATTATATCCTGCTTTTTTCAAATCTTCAACCATTTTTTTAGATTTCCCTTCGCTAATCGCAATTATAAGTCCACCTGAAGTCTGAGCATCATATAGGGCATTTATAACCCCTTCATCTATCCCCTTTTCAACCTCAACATAATCTCTTAAAAATTCAATATTTTCAAAACTTCCCCCAGGCATTTTCCACTCTCTACAAAGGGGGATAGCCTCATCCAGGATGGGCACCGATTTACTATTTACAACAGCCCTTAAACTACTTGCCCTGGTCATTTCAGAGAGATGCCCCAGAAAACCAAAACCTGTAACATCGGTACAGGCAGTTGCACCATACCTTTTCATTATTAAAGAAGCATCCTTGTTTAACTGCACCATAGCCTCAATAATTTCTGAAATTTCACTCTCACTTTTTGTCCCCTTTTTAAGAGCGGTTGTCAAAACTCCACTACCAAGAGGTTTAGTTAAAATAAGCACATCCCCTTCCTTTGCCCCACCATTTGAAATCATCTCCTCTTTTTTAACCACACCCACAACAGAAAGCCCATATTTAGGCTCCTCATCGTCAACGGTATGTCCCCCGGCTATTACTATTCCAGCCTCAAATGCCTTCTCCATTCCCCCCTTTAATATCTCATTTAAAACATCCATTCCAAGTTTCTTAGGAAAACACACCACATTTAAAGCAGTTAGTGGCTCTCCTCCCATCGCATAGATATCAGAAAGGGAATTGGCAGCAGAGATTTGACCGAATAGATAGGGATCATCCACCACTGGAGTAAAAAAATCAAGGGTTTGAAGCAGCAATAAATCTCCATTAAATCTAAATACAGAAGCATCATCAGCGGTTTTAAAGCCTAAAACTACCCTTTCATCTCTATATTTATCAAGTCCTTCAAGTGCCTTGCCCAGTTCCACCGGGCTCATCTTAGAAGCTCACCCGGCACATTTTACAAATTTAGTTAACTTAATCTTCTTTCCACTCATTTCTCCCTCACAACAAAAGTTTCATTTTAAAGACAAAAGCCCAATCCTTCAAGTTTTTTCTCAAAATAGATTGAATATAAATGGGGATATTGTAAACTAAATATCTAAATTAAAAGATAGGAGAAAAAATATGCCTACATATGATAACTGCCCTGCATTAAAGAATAACCTAAAAAAATGCAATTGTACCTATGAGCCCTGCGACAAAAAGGGAAATTGCTGTCTATGTATTGAATATCATAGAAAACTTGGTGAACTCCCCGCCTGTTATTTTCCAGACCACATTGAAAAAACTTACGACAGAACCATTGAAAGATTTATTAAATATAAACTCGAAGGAAAATGATAACCATAAAATGTGCAAAATGTGGTAAAAAACTCATCAAATATCGAAAAATAGGAAAAGGCCGTATCTTAAAATGTTACCTCAGTCGAATTTATGATGACAAAACAGTAAAAAAAAATGGCAAAATATATTGCAGTTGTGGTAATCTAATTGGTGTAATTGAGAAAAATTACATAAAAATGAGGCAAAGGAATTTTACATATAGTGGAAAATTTGAATAGGAGGTCTTTATGAAAAAAGCATTAATTACTTTTTCCATCTTCTTTTTACTTACCTCCATTGCACTTCCTGCAAAGGTTGGCGGAGTATTCTTACCAGAATTTATGAGAAGTGGAAAAACTGTACTGTTTCTAAATGGGACTGGAGTAAGGAAAAAATTCTGGTTTAAAATTTACGCCATGGGGCTTTATCTGAAAAAAAAGAGCAGCAATGCTCAAGAGATATTAAATGCCGATGAGCCCATGGCAATCAGAATGAATTTTATCTATAACGGCGTATCTGCTAAAAAAATGAGAAATGCATGGAATGAGGGATTTGAAAAATCAACCCATGGGAATATTGCCCCCATCAAAGATAAAATTGCAAAATTTAACTCCCTTTTTAATGTTGAAGTCAAAAAGGGATATGTTTATGATTTAATATACTCTCCAGAAAAGGGAACCTCTGTATATCTCAATGGGAAATTACTGGGCACCATTAAAGGCCTCGATTTCAAAAAGGCTTTATTTGGTATATGGATTGGAGATAAACCAATAAACAAAGGTCTCAGGAAAAAATTATTGGGACTCGATTGATCCTGATATCTTTTCAATTATTTTTTTTGCACGTTTTTCAAAGGTGTAGTTTTCTACATCTTTAAGGGCATTTGAGGCAAGTTTTTCCCCAAGTGCCCTATCTTCTTTTATTCTCTTTATCTTTTTGGAAAGATCAACCACATCTTCTGGTTCAACAAGGAGTCCATTTTCCCCATCCCTGATTATTTCTGCAAGAGAAGGAGAATTCACACATATAATGGGAACATTTGAAGCCATGTATTCAAATAATTTTGAAGGAGAACACACATTGAATGTGGGTATATCCCTTGTGTAAAAAAGTAAAAGCACATCTGATACCCTCTGATAAATTAAGACTTCTGAAGGAGGAAGAAAACCTTTAAAGATGACATTTTTTACTCCCAATCTCTCACACATTTCCATGAAATGTTTTACAACTTTTTCCTTGCCCCCTATTAAAAGAAAGTAAACATCTGGCAAAATTTTTGCCGTTTCAATTATAAGTTCCACCTCCTTTTGTCCTATGTATATTTTACCTGTGTAGGTTACCACAAAGGAATTTAAAGGAATACCAAGTTTCCTTCTCATTTCCAATCTGTGGGATTTATTGGAAAAGATCTCAATACCATTCAAATAATCCTCAGGAATCCCCATGCCAAAAACCAGAATTTTTTCCTCATCAATATCCACAAATTTTAACAATTCTTCCTTTAGAGCCTTTGAAATTGAGACAACCAGATGGGAATTTTTCAATATTTTTTTTAGAATAAAAATTTTTTTTCTAAAAGCGTGTAAATCATAAACAAGATAAACCTTATTTTTTAAAAATTTACCCAGAATCAGATATGGAACACACTCAATCACACCTCTCATATAAATCAAGTATCTCTTTTTGCCACTAAAAAGAAATTTAAAAAAAAGAAAAATTGAGAAAACAGAGTGAAATAGCAATTTCAGAACCCTTTTTAAGTTTGGAAAAGCGTCATCCCATAGTGGTGTAGGCAACACCTTTATTTTAAATGAGTTTTTTTCTATACCATAATATTCCCACACTTTTGAAAGTTTTACATTTTCCTTCCTGAAAAAATAGGGCATGATAACAACTGTTTTAAACCCAAGTTTTGAAAAGGCGTAGGCCATCCTCATCACTGCCACACAATCGCTTCTACCCTTTAAAAGGTCCCTGTGAGATATCAAGTAAATGGTATCAAATTCACTCATGGTAAAAATTATAAAATAAAAATTGAAAATTGAAAAAAATATCTTATAATAGTGAGTTTTTTTATTCGCAGGGATGTAATATGGGAGTAGATTTACACATTCACACAACATACTCAGATGGAAGTTTTACTCCTCGAGAGGTGGTTTTATACGCAAAATATATGGGCATATCAGCCATTGCAATCACTGACCATGACACTGTTGAAGGAAATGAAGAAGCAATTATTGCAGGGAAAAAATTGGGAGTGGAGGTGGTTCCTGGGGTTGAAATTTCCGTATGCCATGGGGAAAGGGAAATCCATCTATTGGGTTACTTTATAGATTATAAAAACAAAGCATTGATAGAAAAACTTGAAAGACTCAGAAATTCAAGAAAATATAGAAATCCATTAATAATTGAAAAACTTAGAGAATTTGGAATAAATTTAAATCTCGAAAAATTAAAAAAAGAATTAAAAACTGAAAACATTTGTAGACCCCACATTGCCAGGGAAATGGTAAGACTTGGATATGTAAGAAGTGTCAAAGAGGCCTTTGACCTTTACCTTAAAGTTGGGATGCCTGCCTATGTTCCCAAGGAAAAAATAAAAATAGATATGGCAATTAAACTTGTTAAAGAAAGTGGAGGACTTGCCATTCTTGCCCACCCAGCAACCATAAAGTTGGGAAATTTTCAAAAATATTATGAGTTCATTTCTACATTAAAGGGAATGGGACTTGATGGAGTGGAAACCTTTTACAATGGTAAGGAAGATGAAATGGCCTGCAAAATTGCAGATATTTTAAATCTTTTAAAAACGGCAGGAAGTGACTTCCACGGCATAAATGTGGAGGAAAACTCTAAAATGATAAACTATCCCTATGAGATACTGGAAAATTTAAAAAAGAGATATCTTCAAACCACCCTCCCAAAATCCGTGATTGTTCTCCAAAAATCCACGTAAACGTGCTAAAATAAAGTAATTTTAAAAAATTATCCTTAACCTAAAAGGGAAATATACCACAAATTTAATGTCTTGAAGACTATACGAAAAGAGATTTTCATTTATCACCTTCAGGGATATTTAGGATAGGAAATGAAAAATGGAAATATGAAAAGACAAAAGGTGCCAGGCAAAAAATCTGGTGCATGAAATTGTAATTGGGGAATTGGTGTCAGGCAAAATCTAATCTGTGATTTAAAATTTGAAAAAAAGTGTCAGGCAAACAAGAACAAGAAGTAATACAGGTAAGTGAGTAAAAAGAGGAATGGGGACAGACCTGAATTTAATAAAAGAGAAAAATTAAACAGGTAAGAAAAAGTGATGAAGAAAAATGGCATCAGGTAAAATTGAAAAACCCCTTTTTAAAAATTATCTTAATAAATCTTATTTACCTGCCACAAAATTTTTTCAACTCCCAAAAATTTTGGTTTCATTTCTTAATTTTCATTCATTTCTTTCTTAAAAATACCCTTTTCCAGATGTCAATCACAGACTTTGAGACTTCAGGCTAAAATGCTATATCCACCATCAATTATTATCCTTTGACCTTGAATCATTCTGGTAGAATTGCTGCACAAAAAAGCGACTACTTCTGCCACATCTTCAGGAGTTGTAAGTCTACCAGCAGGTGTTTTTTTCTTTGCCTCACTTATAATTAAATCCCTGTTGGGAAAATGTTTAAGGGCATCGGTCTCCACAACTCCAGCAGATACAATATTTACATTTATACCTGCAGGAGCAAGTTCAATTGAAAGATGTCTCACAAGGGATTCAAGTGCTGCCTTTGAGGCACCTACAGCAGCATAATTTGGGATAGCTCTAATTGCTCCAAGACTTGAAACGGCAACAATGGAACCCTTTCCTGCTTTTTTCATAAAGGGATAACACTTTTTTACAAGATATAATAGGGCCCCAGCATTTATGGTCATTGTCCAATCCCAATGCTTCTTCTTAAGCCTTAAGGCAGGTCTTAAAACCCCTGAAGCAGCATTACTTATCAAAATTTCAATTCCCCCAAATTCCCTTTCAATTTCCTCAAAAAGAAAGTCCACATCCTTTTCCTCAGCCACATTGGCCTTAACTGGTAGAGCTTTTACCCCCAAATCCTCTATCATCTTAGCTGTCTCTTCCGCAAACTTAGTATTCCTCAAATAATTTATGGCAACATTTGCCCCTAAGGAAGCAAGTTTTAGCGCAATTGCCCTCCCAATACCTCTTGAGCCACCCGTTACAAGTGCATTCTTACCCACAAGTTCCATAATTAAACCTCCCAAAAAGATTAAGGTAATTTTTCTTTATATTTAAAATAACCACTTACAATATCATCAAAAATTTCTCTCACTGAAGATATCTTGTCTATCATTCCAGCAACTTCACCTATTTCAAGTTCTCCTTCCTCAATATTGCCCTCAAAAATTCCCATTCTCGCCCTACCCTCACCAAGTATTTTTAATAATTCATCTCTGCCTGCCCCTTTATTTTCCAACTCAATAACCCTTACTGCAAATTCATTCTTAATCAATCGTGTGGGTATAACCTTTTTCAAAACCAAAACAGTATCGGTATCTCCCGCCTCCACAATCCTTTTCTTAAATTCATAACTTGCAGAAGATTCAACCGAAACAGCAAACCTGCTTCCAATTTGCACTCCTTCTGCCCCAAGGGATAATGCAGCAAGAAGTCCCCTTCCATCGTAAATTCCCCCTGCAGCAATAACTGGAATTTTGACTCTATCCACAACCATGGGAACAAGCACAAATGTGGTCAACTCATCTTTACCATTGTGTCCACCGGCCTCAAATCCCTCCACTACAATGGCATCCACACCGGCAGATTCAGCTTTAAGGGCAAATTTAACATTTGAAACCACGTGAACAACTTTGCATCCTTTCTCTTTTAGGAAAGATGTATATTTTGCGGGATTTCCCGCAGAAGTGAAAAAAATTTTTACACCCTCTTCAAGTGCAATATTTATCAAATCCTCACTATATTTATAAATAAGGGGAATGTTTACTCCAAATGGCTTTTCTGTCTCTTCCTTTGTCTTTCTGATATGCTCCCTGAAGAGTTCTGGCCTCATGGATCCACCACCAATTAAGCCCAATCCTCCACAATTTGAAACGGCAGAAACAAGTTTGTGTCCACTACACCAGATCATACCACCTTGAATTATTGGGTAGTCTATACTAAATAGTTCAGTAATTGAGGTTTTTATTTTATCCATTCAAAAACTCCTTTAGTTTAAAAGGAAATTATATTTGTTCCCATAGAAATTCTCAAGTGTAAAAAAAAATGTCATATGAAAATATTTTTTACACACATCAGCATGATTCTCATATAAAGAAATCATTAATTTTCAATGGTTAAAAGTATCTTAAATCAATTTTCTACTATGGCACACACTTTGCTTTATATTTATTTGAAAGATTTTTCAAGATAGGAGTTTAAAATGGTTACCGGTGAATACCTGCAATTTTCAAAAAGAGTAAATGAAGAAAAAAATAGAAGGGAACTTGAAAGGATATTCTTTGAGAAAAAAGAAAAATTTTTTCACATTGCCTTAAGATATGTTAAAAACAGTGATCTTGCGTGGGAATGTGTGCAGGAAAGTTTTAAAAATGCACTAAAGGGATTAAAAAATTTTGAAAACAAATCAAAACTTGAAACCTGGATAGTAAGGATACTAATAAATGTTTCTCTGCAAAAGATAAAAAGAGAAAATTTAAATAGGGAAAGTATGGATATAAATGACATAAATGCCGCCTCAAGGGGGGATGATCCATTTACCTACTCATATAAAAGAGAACTTAAGGAAATTATCCTTTCAGCACTTAACAAATTAAAAGAAATTCACAGAAATATTATAATAGAACACGATCTCTGTGGAATCCCACTAAATGAAATTGCAAAAAAATATGGACTATCGGTAGGAACGGCAAAAAGTAGACTCTTTTATGGCAGAAGGGAATTAAAGGCAAAACTCAAATCTGTAAACATTTATTAACTTTACATATTTTTTTCAATATACTTAATCAGGTCTTCCACTTCACAAGATGTGGGCAGAGAGTGAAATTCAAAAAAAGTGTTTAAATATATATAAAGGGAATTCATCTTTTCCCTGGTAATTTCACCTTTATCGTATTTCATTTTTATCTTTTCAATAAGATATAAAAGTTTCTTTTTTCTGCTGTCATCTCTTACCAGATATTTCACTTCCTTTTCAACAACCAACTTCATTAAATAGATACTATTTGCTTTAAAATAGGCATAAAAGAGAAAAAAAGTAAAAAGTAAAAGTAAATTGATTAAATAAAAACTCTTCTTTTTCACTTGTCTCGTACAATTACTATGATAAGATAATATATTAAAATAGTTGGAGTAAAAAATAAAGAAAAGAGGAAGTAATAAAAGATATGGTCTCCTTTCCCTTCGACAGTGAAGACAAAAAAAAAATAGAAGAGAAAATTTCGGAGATAAAAAAAAGAAAAAAAGACAGATTAGATCTTTTACCCTCAAAAACAGGAATTCTAAAGAAAAAAGAACTTGAAAATCAAAAAGACAAAAAAAATATTATCATTGCAAAGAAGATAAAAGACACCATAATTGAAAAAAAAGGTATCCATAAAAACAAAAAAGACATTACGGAAAAAATAGCAAAAACACACAGGGAACTCTTTCCCGATGTGGATATAAATATAGAAAAACAACTCACAACTACCCCAACTTCATCTCCTGCCATAGATATAGAGTTAGAAAATTTCCATGCAGAAGACCAAAAAGTAAAAGAGAAGAAAATACCCCCCATAAAAAACAACAACTACATCAAAAAAAAGGGTTTAACAGACAAACTAACAGAAATAGATACTGAAATGGTCAAAGAATATGTGGAAAAGGAAATAGAAGTTAAATCCATTTTCCTGAGTAGATTTATGTCAGGACTTTTTGATATAACCCTCGTTGGAATAATAACCTATTTATTTTACTATCTTGCTTCCATCTTAACTGGAGGAACAATACTCGATAAGAATTTCTTAAACTTTTATCCCATACTGTTTTTTACACTTTTTACTCTTTACTCTACTACTTTTCTATTTACAACTGGACAAACGGTGGGAATGTTAATTGGGGGTACAAAACTAAAAAGTGAAGAGAAATTATCTATTTTAAAAATTCTACTCAGAGAACTATTCTTTTTCTTTTCCATAACCTTTTTGGGCATTGGACTTATCTGGGGCTTCTTTAATAAAAGGGGACAATGCTGGCACGACATAATAATAGATGCATATGTCATAAGGGATAAATGATACTTGAAGACTTTCACCTCTTCCACATTTCAAAGGAACTAAATTCCAGGTTAAAGGGAAAGGTATTTTATTCAATTAAAACTTCAAAAAAAGTCCTCTTGCTTGAAACACAGCAGGAAAGTCTTTTATTTATGGTCATTGACAATTTCTCTATTATTCTTTTGCTTGATAAAAGTGAAAAAAAGAAATTAATTTCAAAACTAAAAATAAATTTTTCTGAACATGGCAAACTCTTACCTCCTGCAAAAATTCTGGAAATCATTAAAATTGAAGACGAGAGAAAAATAGATTTAAAAATAAGAGATAGAGAAGGAGAAAAATTTTTAGAACTCTCATTTATACCCCATAATATCTATTTCAAAATTGAAAATTTTCCCCCTTCCAAAGGGCAGGAGAGAAGAATTTCACCAGAAAAAGCAAGCATTGATTTTGCTCTTCCTAAGGAAAAACTCAAAAGAGAAATACTCAAAAATGTAAAGTTTACATCTCCTTCCATAATTGATTTCTTTCTCAAAAATGAAAATCTGACAAAAGAAAAATTGATGGAGTCCATTGAAATCTTTTATAAAAGCAAAACCTTCTATCTATATGAAACCAGTTCCCTTATTCTTCCAATTCTGGACAAAAGGGAAAAGCCTACTAAAGAGGACAATTCCATATTAAAACTCCTCCATGAATACCTAAAACAATACCTGCTTGTAAAAGAAATTAGAGAACTCAAAAAAGGTGCACTCAGAGAAATTGACAATAAGATAAAACACCATCAGAGAATGGTATATTCCCTTCAGAGGGAGATTGAACCAGAAGAAAAAATAAAAAGATACAAACTCTTTGCAGATTTAATAAGTTCCAACTTATATAAACTTGAAAAGTCAAAAAAGGTAAAGGAAATTGAACTCGAAGATTTCTCAGGTAAAAAAATTAAAATTCCATTAAATCCTGCAAAAGATCTCATAGAAAACAGAGATCTTTTTTATAAACTCTATTCAAAAAAGTTAAAGGCTCTAAGGGAAAATCCTCAAAAAATATCTGAGATTAAAGACAAACTGGACAAATTATTGGAAATGAGAGAAAAAATAGAAGAGGCAAAAAGTCTAAAAGCCTTAAACTCAATATTCGAAGAACTGGGAATAAAATCTCAAAAAGACCTTTCCACCACAGCAAAAAAGGGGAAAAAAGAAATTAAAGGTGAAAAATTTAAAAGATTCCATACCAGTGATGGATATCTGGTGCTCGTTGGGAAAAACGCAAGGGAAAATGATATCTTAACATTTAAATATGCATCTCCAGATGATTTATGGTTTCATGTGGCAGATTATGGGGGTTCTCATACAATTCTTGTAAAAAAAAGCAAAAAGAAAAATCCTCCATTTTCCTCAATAGTTGAAGCAGCTCAAATCGCAGCATACTTTTCAAAGGCTCCCAAAGGGGATTACATAGATGTGAGGTGGACAGAAAGAAAACATGTACTAAAAATAAAAGGAACTCCCGGACTTGTAAGACTCAGGAAATTTAATACCATAAATGTTGTGGGAAAATTGCCAGAAAAGAATTAAACTATTAAACAAAAATTTTTTAACTCCCTCTTTAGATTACCATAATAAATCTTATTTATTGGCTATGAAATTTTCTTAACTCCCCAAACCCATCCATCACCTAAGAATAAATAAGAACAAAGAATAAAGAGAAAACTTGTAGAGACAAAAAATTTTTTAAGTTAAAATAAAAAGCCATGAAGAAATATCTTTTGAAAAGATTTCTAATTTCTATTTTTTCCCTATGGGCAATTTTCACCTTTGTATCCCTTCTAATAAGAATAATTCCCGGAGACCCTGTTATCATGATGCTGGGAGAAGGTGCCCCACCAGCAAATGTTAAAAAACTTCGAAGGGAACTGGGACTTGACAAACCTTTTTACATACAATATTTAAACGATTTAAATGGATTACTACATGGAAATCTCAAAAAAAGTTGGATTACTGGAAAAGACAACCTCAGAACAATTTTAAATAGATATCCAGCAACCATTACACTTGCTTTTTTTTCAATGATTTTTGCGATACTTATTTCCTTTCCACTGGGAATCTTAGGTGGATTAAAAAAAGATACCTTATGGGAAAAAGGTGCCACTTTTATTTCCGTCATGGGAATATCTATTCCCCACTTTGCCTTAGGCCCTCTTTTAATACTCTTTTTTTCCATTTTAATCCCAATATTTCCAGTTTCAGGAATGGGAGGATTTTCTCATATAGTACTTCCAGCAATAACACTTGGAAGTGGATTAAGTGCCTATTTAACCAAAATGATAAAAAAAAGCATACAGAATGAACTTGAAAAGCCCTATGTACTGTGCGCTTATGCAAAAGGTCTCAGTAAATTTGAAGTCATCAAAAACCACGTGTTTAAAAATAGTATGATCCCCGTAATAACACTTATGGGCCTTCAATTTGGAGTTTTGCTATCCGGTGCAATTATTACAGAAACCATTTTCTCCTGGCCGGGAATTGGAAGACTCCTCATAAGGGCTATAGAATCAAGAGACTACCCACTTGCACAGGCAACAATTCTTGCCATATCCTTTACCTATATCTTTGTAACAGCAGTTGTAGATGTTATATACACAATTCTTGACCCAAGGATAAAGTTCTATGAATAAAAAATTCTTCCAGAAACTAAGAAAAGAAAAAATAGCCCTTTTTAGTTTTATAATACTTTCATTCTATATTTTAATAGCCCTATTTGCAAATTACATAACCCCTTATAATCCTTATGAAATGAACTTGAGCCAGAGGTTAAAGGGACCATCCCTTTCCCACCCCTTTGGTTTTGACGAACTTGGAAGAGATGAACTAAGTAGAATAATAATGGGAACAAGAATTTCAATTTCAATAGGACTTTTAGTTGTAGTTATTACTTTTATAATGGGAATAACAGTGGGTGGAATCTGTGCATATCTTGGGGGAATTTTTGACGAAATACTCATGAGGGCAACAGATGTATTACTTGCCATGCCCGGGATACTCCTGGCCATTGCAATTGTCTCTTTTTTAGGAACTGGAATTTTTAATCTTATTTTCGCCCTCACCGTTATGGGTTGGATATCCTATGCAAGGCTTATCAGAGGTGAGGTTTTAAAGATAAAAAACCAGGATTATGTACTTGCTGCAAAAATTTCTGGAAGTAAAACATTTAAAATCTTTTTTAGACATATCTTGAGAAATTCAATTGACCCCGCAATTGTTCAGGGAGTATTAAATCTTGGAGGAGTAATCATATCTGAAGCAAGTTTGAGTTTTCTTGGACTCGGCATATCTCCTCCAACTCCAAGTTGGGGCAATATGCTATCAATGGCAAGGGTACATCTATTTGATGCCCCTCATCTGATTATTTTTCCATCAATTATTCTTGCCACCTTAATATTTTCAGTGCATTTTTTAGGGGAATTTTTAGAAGAAATGTTTATACATAGATAAATATCTGCTAAAATTATCAATTTTGGAATATTATTTATGGACAGGAAAAGACTTATTTTCTTAGATATAGAAAGAGCCTATGCGTGTCTTGTAATGGTTTTTGGACATACATTTGACTCCATTCTCCACGAAAGTTACAGGTCAAATGTCTTATTTCAAAACTACCAATTTTTTAGAGGATTAACTGCTCCAACCTTCCTTTTCATAAGTGGATTTGCTTTTTTCTATGCAACAAACCTAAAATGGGAGAAATTTCACACTTTATCTTCAAACCTTTATAAAAGAATTAGAAGAATCATCTACCTGCTAATAATTGGGTATCTCCTTCATTTCCCATTTAAAAATCCACTTAAAATATTTTCTTCCCTCAACTTTGAAAGATTCCACAGTTGGATGAATACGGATATCTTGCAATGTATCGCAGCAATTTTATTTATAATGCACACTGCAATTTTTCTGCTAAAAAAGAGAAAATATTTTTTAAGATTTAATTTTCTTCTCCTCTTTACATCCTTTCTACTCTATAAACAAATCTGGTTTCTATTTTTTAAATACCCCAATTTCCCCTTAAGTTATTATTTTTCTTCCTATCTTGGTTCCATATTTCCCATAATTCCATGGATTGGATTTTTTTCACTGGGAATAATATTTTCATATTATTATACAAAAACTAAGGGTAAAAACTGGGAGAGAAATTTTTTAAGGATTGCAATTCCATCATTTCTCATTTCTTTTACCACATCCCTATATTTTAAAAATATTGAATACAATGGCCCCCTTTCAGGGGCAATCTATCTCTTTATGAAGTGGTCCCTTGTTCTTATGATATTCTCAATTATTGGAATTGCAGTTAAAAATCTAAAAAAGAGTTACAAACTTATCATTACCGCAGGCAATGAAACACTCACCATTTACTGGCTACATCTTGTAATTGTCTATGGCTCTGCATGGAACAGAGGGCTTTACCACTATATTGGGAAAAAAAATCCCCTCGAGACACTTGCCATATTTTTCCTCGTCTTTATTTTTTCCCTTTCAATTGTGGTCTTAAAAAATTTATTGAAGTCAAATTTCAAAAAAATCAAAACATGGAGTACAAATTACATTTCTGGAAAGAGAATTCCTGAGACAAAATAACTATCTCATATATTGGGCTGCATACTCTACATATCTCATTGCAGATTCTTCCAGATTTTTCCTCTCATCAGAGGTCAAATCCCTTACAATTTTTGCAGGGACACCAAGAACAAGTTTTCCCTCAGGAATTTTCATCCCCGGAGGTACAAGACAACCTGCCCCCACTATGGAATAGGGCCCAACTTCAGCACCATCCAACACTGTGGCATTCATACCAATCAGAGAACATCTCCTAACGGTACATGCATGTAAAACAACTCCATGTCCCACTGTAACATTTTCCTCCACAATGGTTGAATACTTGCCATGATCCACATGCACAACACAGCAATCCTGAATATTTGTATTTTTCCCTATTCTAATGTAATTTACATCACCTCTTATAACTGTCCCAAACCAGATATTTACATTATCTTCAAGTGTTACATCACCTATAACTGTAGCATTTTCTGCTATAAAAACATTTTTCCCTATTCTGGGTCTAATTCCTTTATACTCAAAAATCATTTCACATAACCTCCTTTCATACTGTATAATGTCACCATGAGTGAAAAAAGAATTTTACCACAGGAATATACACTATTAAAAGAGATGGTGGGGGAAAGAATTAAATATTACAATGAAATATTTGAAAAATCTCTGAACTATTTTCAATCCCTACTTGATTCAAACGCCATGTCAAGTCCCGGGCTTGAAGCAAAATATATACAGGACTTTAAAAGAGAACTGGAAAAAGACAACTTTTTAATCCCAAATAAAATCAGGGACATCTTAATAAAGTTAAGTTATCAATATGAAATGTTTGAAAAAAAGGAGGGAAAAAATGAAACCACTTAAAAAAACCTTTCTTTTAATCACAATCTTTCTATCCTTTACAATTCTTTTTGCCCAATACAATCCAAATTCAGAAAATGACGAATACACCAATTTAAAACTCATATGTGCTGGAATGGGATTTCAAAACGGCTATTTGGATGGTTATGACCTTGGATACAACGATTCTAAACAGGGATATGAAAGCATATATCAGGATAATGAATTATACAAAAACGCTACAAGAGGATATAAAACTGAATGGGTATTTAAAACCATATACAAAAGGGCATATAGACAGGGATTTAAAAAGGGATATTACGATGGCTATAACCACAGAGAAAATGTTGTAGTAAATTACTTCTCCAATCTGGATGAGATAGTTAAAAGGGAAGCAAGGGACAGGTATAAAAGAGAAACCTCTCCCACAAGGAGAACACATTTAAAAATTGTTGTACCGGAAGGAACGAGAATCCTTGCAAAATTACAGGACTATATAAGCACTGCAGCAAATGAAAGGGGCGATAGTTTTAAGGCAGTTGTCACCGAAGATGTATTTGTAGGAGAAAAGGTGGCTATTCCTCAGGGAACAATAATTGAGGGAGTTATTGGAAAGGTAAAAAGGCCGGGAAGAATAAAAGGAAGGGCAGAACTTAGTTTTAGATTTGACAGACTCAGACTCAAAAATGGGGAAGTAATACCCATAAGTGCCACACTTACAGGTATCGGTGGAGAGGGTAAAATGAAAAATGATGAAGGCACCTTTGAAGGGCCCGGAACAAAGGGACATGACGCCAAAGTTGTGGCAGGAACAGCAGCAGCTGGAACTGTAATAGGAGCAATTGCAGCAGGTGGAAAGGGTGGACTAATTGGAGCTACAATTGGAGGACTTGCTGGACTTGCTGGAGTACTTTCCACAAGGGGGAAGGATATTGAACTTCCCGCAGGAACAATAGTTGAAATTTCACTTGATAGGCCAATTACAATTGAGAGATATGATGTAAAGTAGATGTTATTGCACTTTTTCTTACTTTTTACAGGTTTTTTTCTTTTATATTTAGGTGCTGAAATACTCGTCAAAGGCAGTTCAAACTTAGCCCTTAGATATGGTATAAAAAAGGTAATAATTGCATCTACGCTTATCGCTGTGGGGACTTCGGCACCTGAATTTTTTATAACCTTTATATCCTCTTTTGAAAGGACCGGGGATATAGGAATTGGGAACATTATAGGTTCAAATATTTCAAACATTTTACTTGTTTTGGGACTCTCAATCATATTGGGAAAAATAACCATCAATCCCCAATTAAACAGATTAGATATTCCAATTATGTTGTTTGAGACAGTTTTACTTGTACCAATCCTCAAGGATTTGAAAGTCACAAGATTTGAAGGAGGAATTCTCTTAATACCATTTATCTTTTACATAATATCTCTCTTTTACATAAGAAAGGAAAATAGAAATCTTGAAAAAAATTCACTTACAACCTCTCCCATTAAAATAGCACTTTTAGTTATAGGGGGAATTCTCCTCCTTTATATAGGTGCAAAAATATCGGTCAAAAGTGGGGTGCAAATTGCAAAGTATTTTGGGATATCTCCGCTTGTGATAGGCCTCTCTTTAATTGCTGTGGGAAGTTCTCTTCCAGAATTGTTCACCTCAATAGTGGCATCCTTTAAAAAAGAGCCAGACATCTCATTTGGAAACGTAGTGGGAAGCAATATATTCAACATTGGATTTGCCATTGGAATTACAGGAGTAATAAGGCCCTTTTCATTTGAAAGTAAAAATGTTTCCTTCAATTTAAATTTACTCATTTTGATTTCAATTCTTCTTGCCGCAATATCATTTTTAAGTAGAAAAAACAAAATCCCGAAGATCATTGGATATATTTTTACAACATCTTTTTTTCTCTATATCATTTATCTTTACAAGTTTTTAGGGGAATAAAATATGGAAATTAGAAATCTATACTTTGTAGGAAGAAATTACGTAAAACATGTAGAAGAACTGGGGAATGACATACCCAAAACACCCCTAATATTCACAAAACCTTTATCTACAATCTCAATAGATGGAAATATACACTACCCACCACACACAAAGGAACTTCACTATGAAGGAGAAATGGTTTTTATACCAAAACAAAACTACTATATGGTGGGATGCGGTATAGACTACACCGCAAGGGATGTTCAAAGAAACGCCATGAAAAAAGGAAAACCATGGTTTTTTGCAAAATGTTTTAGAGATTCAACAGTAATTTCCAATTCTTTTTTTAAACTGAAAAATGACGACCTAAATCACCTAAAAATTGAAACCTTTGTAAATGGAATATTAAAACAAAGGGGGTTTTACAAAGAAAAATTATTTAAAATAGATGAAATAGTAAAATATCTTAATAAATTCTTTGAGATAGGTGATAAATCTGGTATTTTTACAGGAACTCCTTCGGGAGTTGGAGAAGTAAATATTGGGGATATGGTTGAAGTAGTTCTTTACTTCAAAGATGAAAAGATTAAAGTAAAAAGTAAAATTTTAAAATAATTAAAACTTTCTTTTACTTGACTTAAAGGGCAGTTTTCAATATTATTTGTTGTTTAAATTCTTAGGGAGGTAGATATGGCAAACATACTGCACTTTGATAGTAGCAACTTTCAGAAAGAGGTACTTGATTCCGATATTCCGGTAATAGTTGATTTCTGGGCTCCATGGTGTGCCCCATGCAGGATAATAGCACCATTTTTAGAACAACTTTCAGAAGAAATGGAAAATGTGAAATTTGGAAAGTTAAATGTGGATGAAGCTCCAGAAATAGCCGATAGGTATGGAATCAGGGGAATTCCAACCATAATTCTCTTTAAAGATGGGGAAGTTAAGGATTTAATGGTTGGAGCAGCACCCATGGATACAATAAAAGAATTCATCGAAAGAAACCTTTAATTTGAGGGGTAAAGGTGAATTTTAACTACGATATTGTAATACTTGGTGGCGGTCCGGCAGGCCTTTCTGCCGGAATTTATTCTTCAAGGGCAAGGTTAAAAACCCTGATTTTAGAAAGGCAGACTCCAGGGGGGCAGGTGTTAATTACAGATAAAGTTGAAAACTATCCGGGATATATTTCAATAGCAGGCTATGAACTCGTGGACAAGATGGTCCAACAGGTTAGAAATTTCCAATGTGAAATCAAAATGGGAGAGGTTAAGGAAATAATACCCCTGGAAAAGGGATTTAAAGTAAAAACAGAAGGTGAAGAATTCTTAACAAAATCCGTTATAGTTGCAACGGGAAGACAGCCCAGAAGATTAAACATAGATGGGGAAATTAGGTTAATAGGAAGAGGTGTCTCCTATTGCGCTACATGTGACGGTGCATTTTTCAGAAATAAAAAGGTGGCAGTTATAGGTGGTGGAGATTCTGCTGTTGAAGAGGCAATTTTTCTAACAAAGTATGCCAGTGAAGTAACTATCATTCATAGAAGAGATGAATTAAGAGCCGCAAAATATCTTCAGGAAAGAGCCTTTCAAAATGAAAAGATAAAATTTCTTTATAGCCACATTCCATTAAAAATAGTTGGAGAACATTTTGTAGAGGGAATTCTTCTTAAAAATCTAAAAGATGAAAGTGAGTTTTTATTTGAAGTAGACGGGGTTTTTATATTTATAGGAAGCATTCCAAACACAACCTTTGTGAAAGACCTTTTAAACCTGGGTGAAGGTGGCGGAATAATAACAGATGAAAAGATGGAAACAAATATAAAGGGAATTTTTGCAGCGGGAGATGTAAGAGAAAAATTTCTATACCAGATAGCAACCGCCGTTGGAGAAGGAGCAATTGCTGCCGTAGCCGCAGAAAAATACATAGAAAACAATTTCTAAGAGAGTACTCCATGAAAAATTTAGCCATTATTGGTGCCCAATGGGGTGATGAGGGCAAAGGAAAAATTGTGGATATGATGTGTGAAAATTTCGATGTGGTTGTCAGATTTCAGGGGGGACACAATGCAGGACACACAGTAATAATAGGAGATGAAAAATATATTCTTCACCTTATTCCTTCTGGGATATTACACCCCAATAAAATGTGCTACATGGCAAATGGAATGGTAATAGATCCAATAGCCTTGAAAAAAGAAATTTTAGAACTTGAAGAAAGGGGAATAGATGTAAAAAATAGGCTTTTCATCAGCAAAAGAGCACATTTAATTCACCCAATACATAAACTTTTTGAATCTAAAGATGAAGAACTGAGAGGCAAATCTGCCATAGGAACAACAAGAAGGGGGATAGGACCTGCCTATGGGGATAAATACTTGAGAATGGGACTTAGAACTGGAGATATCTTAGACGAAAAAGTTTTTTTTGAAAAGATTGAATTCTTTCTTAAAGAAAAATCCTCTCTCTACAACTTTAAATTCAATACACCAAAGGAATTTGATGAATTCATTGAAGCATCCCTTTTTATAAAAAATTTTTTAGATGATATATATTTTAGGCTTGAAGAAGATATTGAAAAAGGGAAAAAGATATTGTTTGAAGGTGCTCAAGGCACAATGCTTGACATAGATTTTGGAACATATCCCTTTGTAACTTCTTCAAACTCTTCTTCCCTGGGAATAACTGCAGGAGCAGGAATTTCTCCACTTAAAATAAATGGAATTCTTGGGATTTTTAAAGCCTACACCACAAGGGTTGGCGGAGGGCCATTTCCCACTGAACTAAAGGGAGAAATGGGAGAATATTTAAGAAGGGAAGGTGGAGAATATGGAGCAAGTACCGGAAGACCAAGAAGATGTGGATGGCTGGACCTTTTTCAGATGAAATATTCAACAACACTAAATGGTTTTACATCTCTTGCCATCACAAAACTTGACGTTCTGGATAATCTGTCAGAAATTAAAGTCTGTACAGGATATGAAGTAAATGGAGGCCCCTTCAAGAATTTCCCATCCACACTTGATAAACTTTCAAAGGTAAAACCAATATTTAAAACCTTCAAAGGGTGGGGAAAAAAGATTTCTCATATAAAAAATTTCAAAGACCTTCCCTTTGAAGTCAGAGAATATTTATCCTTCATTGAGGAATATCTCAATGTAGAGATTTCAATAATTTCGGTTGGGCCATCAAGGAAGAGCACCATACTAAAAAATAAAAGTAAACTATTTAGCGAATTTTTAAATGATTGAGTTAAAAATACTTTCTGAAAATACAACTTATAAAAGGAAATTCATTTCAACCCATGGCCTATCTATGGTGATAAATTTTAATGGTGTAAAGATTCTGTTTGACTTTGGACAAAAAGAGGAAATATTCTCAAATGCCAAATTATTGGGAGAAAATTTAAAAGATGTGGAAATTGGAATTTTATCCCATGGTCATTATGATCACTCCGGTGGAATAAAAAAATTTTTGGAAATAAATAAAGGAAAAATTATTGCACATCCAGGTATTTTTAAAAAAAGGTTTTCCAGAAACACATA
>JAMOQF010000006.1 GCA_027064125.1 Acidobacteriota bacterium | reverse complement strand
TTTCAATTAGTTCATTATTGAAATCACTAAAGGAGAAAAGAGAAGAGACCTCTTTTTCTAAAAATTGGTTATTTCTTGCGTCCACAATGTCAGATACAATCTGTAAAACTTCTTTACTGGCAAGAACTTCCCCTCTGTTAAAAAGATCTTTTCCCACAAATACCAGTTTACTCAGTCTTTCTTTAAGGGCAGCTTCATTTATCACATTTTTGAAGGCTTTATTCATTTCACTCATTATTTCTTTTATCTTTTCGAGCCTTTTTTCAGGGGATAAATCTTCTTCATATACACATTTATGAAGCTTGTCATAGGTTTTATCAAATATCTCTCCAGTGATTTTTATCCACTCCCCTTCAGTATATTTTTTATCATCAACATCCACATGAACTACATATTCCGCCATTTTCCTTTTAACAGCAGATTTTAAACTTTTTTGAAATTCTTCCTTTACTTTGGGTATCTCATCTTTAAAAATTCCTCTATCGCTTGGGGGACATAACCTTAAGAGTTCCATTAAAAATGGTTTGAGGAATTTTTTTATGTCGAAATTTGAGAGTTCACAGAATTCATTTGCCTGATATATTTTAAGAATTGAACGAAGAAAAAATTGATAAATGGGAACACCTGTTTTTTGAGAATTAAGTTTTGCCCAGTTGTTTACCATAGCGGCAACCTGTTTTGGTGAAAAAAAGACCTTTCCATCGGTTCTTAAAATTATTTCGAGGGTTTCCTGTGCGTTTAATACATTTAGTTCGTCATCTAAATATTGATAAAATTTATTTACTAAATTTTGCAAATTTTCAACAGCCATTTTACCTTCCTCTTTTAATTTCAAAGATAGTTTATAGTAAAAGATTACTTCTTTCAAGGATTTTTTGAATTCAAAATTGTGTCTGGAAATTGAATCTGGCACTTTTTTAATTTGAATTTGAATTTTAAATCAAAATATTTAAATATTGTCTTAAATTAAATGATCCTTTCCATTTCACTTCTAATTTTTTTATAGATTTTGCTTTTATATTTCTTTTTTAATCTCCTTTTTAAAGATGGTGGGAAAACTTCTCTGATTTTTTGTTCAAGTTCTAAATATTTCTCTTCAAATTTCTCTGCGTAGTCTTTTTTTACCTTTTCAGGTATAAGGGCTTCTTTTAGTCCCAACTGGGAGAGAACTTTTATTATTTTGGCCTCATTTATATCTTTACATGCAATCTTATATCCACTTTTACCAACCATATAACCAAGTAAAGTTTTTGAAATAAAATAATCTCCCCGTTTACCATGAAGTTTTAAAACCTTCAGGTTATTTTTTTCCTCTTTTACCATCTCACTGTAAATTTCAACGATATTTGGAGATGGCAATTTTTCCAGAAAAAATGCGGCAAAATTTTTTTTCCCCATAGATAATAGATATTAGCAGGAAAGAAAAAAAAATCTATAATTTTTTATACTATTTTGCTATATTATCCTTTAAAAATCGCTGTAATTTGAGGTCGTGAAATGGTTGAACCACTTAGTCCTCCTGCACAGGAGGAGATAGATTCCAATCTTTTTTATGTTAAAAAGATGATGGAAGAACTTGAGAAGAGAATTGTTGGACAGAAAAAATTAATAAAAAGGTTAATAATGGGGCTTTTATCAGGTGGACATCTTTTAATTGAAGGACTTCCTGGACTTGGGAAGACTCTTGCTGTTGAGACCCTTTCTGAGATTATAAATGTTGAATTTAAAAGAATACAGTTTACCCCCGATCTTTTACCTGCGGATTTAATAGGGACAATGATTTATAATCCAAAAAATAGTGAATTTGAACCAAGGAAGGGACCAATTTTTTCAAATATAATTTTAGCAGATGAAATAAATAGGGCTCCTGCAAAGGTTCAGAGTGCTCTTCTTGAAGCAATGCAGGAAAAACAGGTTACAATAGGTAAGAATACCTTTAAATTACCTGAAATATTCATGGTACTTGCCACGCAGAACCCAATTGAACAGGAGGGAACCTATCCCCTTCCGGAAGCCGAAATGGATAGGTTTCTCATGAAAGTGGTAATAGATTATCCCTTAAAAAGAGATGAAAAAATAATACTTGATAGGATATCCTCTGAAATGTCATCGCCTGTTGATGCTGCAAGTTCAAGAAATATAAAGGTAAATAAAGTGGTGGTGCCTGAGAGAATAAAAAAGATAATGGTTCTGGTAAATAAGATTTATGTGGATGAGAGGATTGTAAACTATATACTTGATATTGTCTTTGCAACGAGAAATCCTGAAGGTTATAAACTTGAGTTGGGAAAATATATAAAGTATGGTGCAAGTCCAAGGGGAAGTATTGCTCTTTTAATTACTTCAAAGATAAATGCCTTTTTGGATGGTAGAAATTTTGTGGTTCCAGAAGATGTGAAAAATGTTATTTACGATGTTTTAAGACACAGGATAATACTTTCCTTTGAGGCAGAGGCTGAAAATATAACCTCTGATGAGATTATAAGACACATTCTTGGAAATATTGAGGTCCCCTAAATGGAAATAGAGGATCTAATAAAGGCTATAAAATTAATAGAAATTAAAAGTAGAAAAAAAATAGGGGGCAATCTCTCCTCTTCCTATAGGAATCTTTTTAAGGGGAAGGGGCTTTCCTTTTCCGGGGTAAGGGAATATTCCTATGGAGATGATGTAAGACTTATAGAGTGGAATAGCTCAGCGAGAATGAACTCCCTTTATGTTAAGGATTTACTGGAAGAGAGGGAGTTAAATGTTTATGTAGCACTTGATATATCAGGTTCCATGTTTATGGGAAGTGGCAGCAGGAACAAATTTGAGGTTGGGGCAATTATTGCCACCATGATTTTATTTTCTGCAATTTACAATGGGGATAGATGTAGTTTAATACTTTTTGGAGGAGATGAATTTTATTTTTCAAATTTTGCAAGGAGGGCTGAAGAAGTTTTCCCCTTTTTGAAAAAGATAATAGAAGTTCATGGTGAAAAGAGGCTAAGAAGGGATAATTTTTCAGACTTGTTTTTCTTTTTGACTAAAAAGGTCAGGAAAAGGGGAATTCTCTTTTTAATAAGTGATTTCATCTATAGTGAACTGGAAGCACAATTTTTTTCTGTAATTTCTAAAATTTATGAGGTTGTTTGTATTGGAGTATTGGACAAAGTGGAGTTAGATCTTCCTGAAGGTTACTTTTTTTCATTTTTTGATCCTGAGAGGGAAATGGTGGGGAAGGCATTTGTAAAAGAAGAGGATAGAAAAGTTTATTCAGAACTTGTTAGAGAAAGGATTAACTACTTTAAAAGTAGATTCAATGTTCTCGGAATAAGGGGAGATTTTTTACTGGTATCTGAAAGAAGTGAAATAGATTTTATGGAATTACTGTTTGGAAAATAAGAGGAGAAGATTATGAGGAAGAAAACTCTATTTTTAACCATTTTTTCTTTCTTCTTTCTTTTATTCACATATTCCTTTACTCAAGGAACTCGTCCTTTTGATTATTTTTATTATCATGCAGATATTCCAACTTACTGGGGTAAAGGAAAACTGGATTCAAATCACTTTTTAAATTCCGTTGTTTTTAAAGTTGAAAATAAAGATGTAAGACTCTTATCTTTTATGGGCAAAAATACCTATTTTACTTATCCACTTTATATTATTTTGTTTCCCCACAAAAATTTAAGCAAAAGTGATCTTGGGATTTTTTGTAAGGTCTCTTTTATTAATGTTTTATTAAACAAAAGTGAGATTAAAGATTATAAAATATTGTGGCAACCTCCAAAATATAGGGAGAGTTTAACATCTAATGGAATTAAAATTAGATATTATGGCATATCTGGGAAGGGGGTGCATCCAACTGTTAAACCACTTGTACTGGCGGTGAGTTTGGTTCAACTTTCTTCAAAGTATGGAGATGTACTTATAGTTGTGGGGTTGAAAGTGGATCTGGGAAGATACCATTCAAGGTCAAAACTTAACCATATCCAGAGTATGTTTAAAACTTTAATTGTGGACGCTATAAAGGTGGCATCTGCTTCAAAAATCAGTATGCCACCATCCAATGTGGAGGTGAAGCGTTTTTTAATAAAAAAGGGTAAATTTAGATATCTTCTTTCATCTTCTTCTTCAAACTTCAGTGGTTATACAAATTTTTCTGCCATTTCGGGGAAAAAACTTTTCTTTGATTTTTTTCAGGATGGGACCTGTAGGGTTTTAGACAACATCTATTCTTCGTCATATCTGTATGGGGATTTAACTCCCCATCTTAGTTCTTCTTCTGGAAGTGCTTCAGAAAAGTGGAGTAAAAAGATACCATTTGAAGTGTATGGAACTTACGAGAAACTTTGGCTTGTTTTAAAGTTTCCCAGTATCTATAAGGTTTATTCTCTTAAAAAGAATGGAGAGATTTACACTTATGTGACTGTTAAAACACCTTCAGGTTGGAGAAATAAAAAAAAGAGAATTAGAGGATTGATGATAAATGATAATATGGAGGGATTTTTTACAAAATATGGTGTGATTTCAATATATCACAGAGCAAAGTAGTTTCCATCCCAAAATTCGCGATTGATTTTTGGAGAAGATTTTTTTGAGAAGGAAATGGGCAAAAATTGAGAAGTTAAGTTAGAATTATTTCCTGTGAGATAGATGTTTTATGATAACTGCCATAAATTAGGTAAAAATTGTTCCTTTAAGACATACTAAGATACTTTTCTTTACTTTGTTT
>JAMOQF010000005.1 GCA_027064125.1 Acidobacteriota bacterium | reverse complement strand
GACATCTATTCATTTTTTTGGGTAGAAAAAAGTTTTCTCTTTTTTTAGGGATAACTTTTTTAATCCTTCCACTTTTATTTTCCAGATATTTTTTCCCTCTTATCTGGCTTTCATTTATTTTTCTTTTTGTTCCAATGTTTAAAAAGTTGCCAGAGGTTTTCCCATTTTTAAAGGAAATCAATTATGTGGAAAAGTTTAACTTCATCCTCTTAGGAGGATTGCTGTCTGGTTTTTTATGGGAGTTCTGGAATTATTTTGCCCTCTCCAGGTGGAAGTATCATCTACCCTTTTTGAATTCTCCCAAAATTTTTGAAATGCCCATTGCTGGTTTTGGTGGCTTTTTGCCATTTGCCATAGAGGTATATTTTCTCTATTCCTTTTTAATATATCTTGAGGGAAAACTTTCTTTGATTCAAAAGATTTTGTTTTATATCTTTATATTTTTAGAGATATTTTTGACCTTTACCCTTATCGATAAGTTCACAGTTATCTGGTATTAAATATCGGGATTTCCATAACAGTATAGGCATTTTCCACCACATTTGTAATACCATCCAATATCCCAACTCTTTGTACACATGCAAAATTGTCTCTGTCCGGAAGCCTTTTCTGTGGTTGTCTTTATGCCTTCTGGATGTAAACTGTTTAAAAGTTTTCCATCAATACATCCTCTTGTGGTTAGATTTTTCTCAGCACACCAGAGAAGTTCTATGTTTTCCCTTTCTGATGTCTTTTTAAGAAACTCAATGATTTTCCTCTTTTCTTCTTCTTTGAATTCAAGGGGTGTTATTCCATATCTTTTTAGATTCCTCTCAACATGAGGATAGACATCCATAAAACTTGTTATAAAGGTTTTTATTCCATATTTTTTGCAATTCTTCACAATTTCAGGAAAAAATTGATAGTTAAGATAAACTTTATCTTCCATTAAAAGTTTTACAATGGGATCAAATCTTATATTTATTCTATGGGGGGATTTCACAAATTCAATGAGATGAGGCAAAATTTCATAGATTTTTTCAGTCTTGGGTATTCCCTTTTCAAGGGATGTTCCTCCCATTCCTGTTATGGAAAGGAGAATAAATATCTGTGAATATTTTTTAAGGGTTCTCCTTAAATTTTTGTGATAAATTAAGTTGAGGGGATTTTTAGTCCAGATTACTATTGTGTGGACCTTTTCAGGGGGAACTCTTTCGTTTAAGGTGGAAATTAACTTTTCAGGATAAAACCCCACCATATCAACTCTTCTACTTGCAGATATTATCTTTAACATTTTAAAGAAAATTTAGATTAAAAAATTTTGCCCTTTCCCTCAACCATGAGATGGTTTCTTTCGTCTCAGAGATAAATTTCTTAAGGTATTGATTTTCCTCTTCTTTCAGGAATTTTTCCACGGGAAGAAGTTTTTCAAGGATTGAATTTTCAAGACCGAAAATTAATGAATATGCCGCTTCAATTGAAAATTTGCTTTTTTTTAATTTCTCATAAAAGAGGCTGAATTTTTCAGATGTCTGCTCCTTTGTGAAGAGTTCCCTTTCTTTGATCTTTTCATTTACATTGATTTCTCTCACCAGATCCTTTCTGGCTCTTAATTTCTTCATAATAAAATCAATTGTTTCGTTGAAATATATGTCATCTGTGAAGGTGCTGGAGAAAAATTCCAGCACCTTTTCATAGACTTCAAAGGTTTTAACCATTTCTTCTTGAAGGGAATTACTTTTCATCAGTGAGTGTCAACTCCCTGGAAATATCTTTTGCATTGCTAAATTCATTTAATATGAAAAGAAAATATCTTATGTCCACACTTATGGTTCTTGTGAGTTTATCGCTAAATAGATAATCGCTACTCATACTTTCGTAGTTTCCATCAAAGGCAATTCCAACCAAATTTCCATACCTGTCAAGAACAGGACTTCCAGAATTACCGCCTGTGATGTCTGTATCAGCCAGGAAATCAACGGGGACATCGTTAACCACAGGATCGTAATATTTCTTAATGAGTTTTTTATCTTTATATAACTCCTTCAATTTTTCTGGAACATTAAATGGGACTTTTCCCCTATCCTTTTCCATAACACCTGTTAGTGTTGTAATATATTTGTACCAAACCGCATCCCTTGGGGAGTATCCTCTTACTGTTCCATAGGTAAGTCTCAAGGTTCTGTTTGCATCTGGATAAATCACTTCACCTCTCTTATAATCCATTATAGCCTTTATGTACTCTGGTTGAAGTTGAGATAGTTTTCCAGAAAAACCTAAGAAATCGCTTCTTAAGTTTTCGTAATAGGGATAGAGTTTACTAAAAAAGGATATTCCGGCATCACCCATTTTCATGAGTTCATCTTTGTTCATATTAAACATTTCCATTCTTTCTTTTTCATCTCCCAGACGGGAGTTTTTATACATGTTTTCAACAAAACTCTCTATTGCTTTTTCCTTTTCCTTTCCCTTTTTATCTCCATATATTTCTTTTATTGGAGCAGGCACAACATCTTCTGAAAGATTTGAAATCTCCGTGAGGAAGTAAATGGTCATTTTTTTATCAACTATAGGATTGTAATTTCTTCCCATAAACATAAGACTTCTTTTGAGATCCGGGATGTCCTTTGTGAGGTATCCAGGTTTTCTTTTGAGATCTGGTTTTCCCTTTTCAATGGAATAGTTGTAAATTTTATTTGCAAAGTTCATCAAATCTGATCCGAAATTCATTATGGACATCAGAAAATAGTATTTGTATTTCTTCCCTATTTCTGCAGTTAGTTCCTTAAAATTTTTCATAAGTTTTTCATATTTTATATATTTTTTCTCATCATTTTTCTCATAGAATTTTGAAATTGCCTTTTCGAGATTTAATTTGGTTTCATACACCCTATTTTTTTTGAGTCCTTCCAGCATTCCCTGATTATTTTTGTAGACATTCTGAAGCATCTTAAGTTTTGCCGCTACCCTTATTTTTATCTCGGGATTTAATTTCCCTTCCCTTTCCAAAATGTCAATCATATCCTTAAAAACTCTGAGTCTAAAACCATATTTACTCTCAATTGCGTATTTAATTTGATAAGAAGTTTCATATCTCATGGTTGTTCCGGGGTATCCAAGTATCATCACATAGTCACCCTTTTTCACACCATTTGTGGAAATTTTCAGAAATTTTTTGGGAGTATAGGGAATATTGTCTTTTGAATAGGGAGCAGGTTTTCCATCTTTACCAACATATACCCTGAAAACTGAAAAATCGCCGGTGTGTCTCGGCCACATCCAGTTATCTATTTCTCCACCATAATTTCCTATGGATCTTGGGGGAGCATAAACAAGTCTTACATCCTTAATTTCAAGATATCTAAAGAGATAGTAATTTAATCCTCCAAACATTGGAACAACAGTACATTTTAGTCCACTTTTGTTATGTTCTCTTGTTTCTATCTCTTTTACTTTATCCTCAATGGCTCTTCCAATGCTTTCTGGAGTCATTCCCTCTTTTATAACACTTTTTACCTCACTGGTTACATCTTCAAAATCTTTAAGTACCAGACATTTTGTATCGGGAGCGCGCAGTTCTTCACTTCTACTTTTTGCTAAAAAACCCTTTGTTATATAGTCTGTTTTTGCGGTGGAATTAAACTGAATTGCACCAAAGGCAACATGGTGATTTGTAAGTACCAATCCATCCTTTGAGATAAACTCCCCTGTTCCACCGTCAATTATGCATACGGCATCTTTTAGGGATTTTACCTCATTTAAATTTAACTTAAGTCCCTTTTCTTTCATCTTTTGAAAGGGAAGTTGATTTAAAAGCCACATGCCCTCATCTGCAATTGAGAAAAGGGTAAAAGAAAATAAAATTAGAGAAAAAATTAAAAACTTTTTCATGGATAACTCCTCATAAATTAATTTCTTAAGGATATTAATAATACGACTTTTTCCCAAAAAAGTTAAAAAAAAGTTGAAAAAAAAGGAAAAAGTAATATGATTTTCGCTTTATTTATTTTTTAAGAGGTGAAGTAATGGAGATGAACTTTAACGAGCAGTGTTTAAAAAAATTGAGGTTAAAAATAAAAAACAATCCTGGAAATCTTGGAAATGTTTGTTTGATTATAGGTACCTTTGGTTTTAATGTGGGGGAAATTGAAATAAAACACATAGGACCTGACTATAAGATAAGGGATATAAATGTATATTACCCCTGTGGTACTTCTTTTGATGAGTTGATAAAGACGCTAAATAAAATTGTTGGGGTTAAGGTTATAGGCGTAATAAATGATGTTATGAATATTCACACAGGGGGAAAAATTGAGATTTCAAGTAGAGTTAAAATGGAAAGTCTCTCAGATGTGAGAAAAATTTATACACCAGGTGTTGCCTCTGTGTGTATGGAAATTTTTAGAGAAAGAGAAAAATATAGGGAGTACACATCAATTCCAAACAATGTGGCAATAGTCACTGATGGCACTGCCATATTGGGACTTGGGGATATTGGGCCTGTTGCTGGTATGCCTGTTATGGAGGGAAAATCCGTTTTATTTAAGGAATTGGTTGGAATTAATGGAATCCCGGTTCTACTTGGCACCAAAAACGTGGATGAAATAATTAACACAGTTAAAAATATTGCCCCTTCATTTGGGGCCATAAAACTTGAGGATATTAAGGCCCCGGAATGTTTTGAGATAGAAGAGAAATTGGATGAACTACTTGATATTCCAGTTGTGCATGATGATCAACAGGGAACAGCCGTAGTTGTACTTGCGGCACTTTTAAATGTGGAAAAGTACACCGGAGTTAAATTAAAGGACTCCAGAATAGGTGTTATAGGATTGGGGGCTGCGGGAAATGGTATTTCAAAGTTGCTTTTTAACTATGGAGTTGAGAAGATTTTTGGCACGGATATAAATAATGAGGCTGTGTTGAGATTTGAAAAATTTGGGGGAAAGGGAGTTACCCTTGAAGAATTGATGAAAAAATCAGATATTGTAATTGCAACCACAGGAAAACCTGGATTAATAAAGGAAGATATGGTGAAAAGGGGGCAGATAATTCTTGCTCTTTCAAATCCAAACCCGGAAATAGAACCTGAAGTGGCCAGGGAATCTGGAGCAATTTTTGCAGCAGATGGTAAGGCGGTAAATAATGCCCTTGCCTTTCCCGGTCTTTTCAGAGGAGCACTTGATAGTTTTGCCACTACTGTAAATGTTGAGATGAAAATTGAAGCAGCAAGGGAAATATCCAGAAATACTCCTGAGGGGGATCTTGTACCCAATATTCTGAATAGGGAAGTTCACAAAAGAGTTGCAGAAGCAGTTTTTAAGGCGGCCATAAAAAGTGGGGTGGCAAGGGTTTAGGAGAAATGAATTAATTTACCACTACTTTTAAAAATGTGGTCCGTTATCTTCCTCTGAAATTTAAAGAGTAAAATAGCAGTATGGAGCAATTCCCATTTTTACTTAATTAAAAAGGGAAGTTGATTTTCGGCAATATCATTAAAAAATGGCATAACAAGTAAAGAAAATTGGTGTCAGGCAAAAGTTGAAAAACCTTTTTTTTAGATTATTTAATAATCCCATTTACCAAACACAAAATTTCTTAACTCCCACCCTGTGTATTGTCCTCCTAATAAGATTTTAAAAGAAAGACTATTTTATAATTAAATCACAGGTGAAAAAGGAATCCTACAATTTTATAAAAATAGAAACAGTTATTATTTAATTTTAACTTACCAATTTAATTTTCATCTTTGTGGTGCTTTATAATTTTGCCATCTATCATAAATACCACATCTTCAGAAATGTTTGTAGATAAATCGGCTATGCGTTCTAAAGAACGAGAGATTCTTATTAAATGGATTGACCGTTCAATAGTAAGAGGGTCAGAACTCATATAAGTGATCAATTCTCTTAAAATTTGATCTCTTAAATTGTCAACGATTTCATCTTTTTCGCATACAGATTTTGCCAGTTCTGTGTCTTTATTTATAGAAGAGTCCACCGCGTTCTTTAACATATTTACTACATTTTCAGCCATTCTTGGGATATCGATTAGAGGCTTAACAAGTGGCTTTTCTATCAAAAATAAAGCACTTTCAGATATATTTACTGCCAAATCTCCAATTCTTTCTAAATCATTATTCATTTTTAAAATCATTAGAATAGTCCTTAAATCTCCTGCTTCCGGTTGATATAAAGCAATTAAATTCGTGCAAAATTCATCCAATTCTATTTCCAGTTTATTCATCCTGGGTTCATCCTTATTAATTACATCCTCTAAAATTTTTTTCTTTCTTTCAATAAGTCCTCTAATTGAGTTTCTAACCATATTTTCAGCCAAACTCGCTTCTTCAATTAATTTCCTCTTTAGCTCATTCAATTTTTTCCCTAACATATTTTCCTCCCTATCTACCCAAATTTACCAGTTAAATATTCTTCAGTCCTCTTATCCTTAGGCGCTGTAAACATCCTGGAAGTTTTGTCAAATTCAATTATTTCACCTAAATAAAGAAAGGCTGTATAATCTGAAACCCTCGCTGCTTGTGCTCGATTATGTGTAACCAGAACCACTGTAACTGTTTTTTTTAACTTAATTATCAACTCTTCTATCATTGAGGTTGCCTTAGGATCTAAACTTGACGTTGGCTCATCCAAAAGAAGAATCTCAGGATCCATGGCTAAAGCTCTTGCAATACACAATCTTTGTTGTTGCCCTCCAGAAAGAAACACTCCCCTTTTATATAAAACATCCTTTACTTCTTCCCAAAGATAGGCTTTTTTTAGGGTTTCTTCAACTATTCTATCTCTTTCTTCTCTTTTTAATTTTATTCCGTTTAAGATATAACCTGCTATTACATTATCGTAAATACTCATCGTAGGAAAAGGATTAGGCCTCTGAAATACCATCCCAATCTTCCTCCTCACTGCTACAGGAGGCATTAAAAAAATATCTTTTCCATCAAGATAAATTCTGCCCTCTAAAATCGCACCTGATGTTATCTCATGCATTCTGTTTATACATCTTATCAAAGTAGACTTTCCACATCCTGAAGGACCCATTATAGCTATAACTTTATTCTTCTCTATTTCTAAATTGATATTTTTTAATACCCAGTTTTTTCCAAAACCAGCACTTAAATTTACTATCTTTAAAATTGTGTTTTCCATCTTCTCACTATAAATTTTGTTATTATGGTTAATATTAAAACTATCATAATTAAAACAAAAGATGCCCCCCAGGCAATTTTATACCAATCCTCATATGGACTCATTGCATAATTAAAAATTAAAAGGGGAAGTGCATCTACAGGTTTAAGGGGGTTTATATTCAAAAATGGATTACCAAAAGCAGTAAATAAAAGAGGTGCAGTCTCACCTGCTATACGTAAAATACCTATCAATATCCCAGAAAACACCCCACCCATTCCTGCTGGTAAAACTACTCTTAATATAGTTCTTGTATAATTTGTTCCTAAACTAAAAGATGCTTCTTTTAAATAGGAAGGAACAAGTCTTAAAGTTTCCTCTGTGTTCTTTATAACAACTGGCAGCATCATAAATGCTAAAGCTACCCCACCTGAAAGTGCAGAAAAACCCCCCATAGGTTTTACCACTAAAAGGTAACCTATTATCCCCATAACAATTGAGGGAACTCCTTGCAAAACATTTACCAAAATTTTTAAAAGGTCTGTAAATTTGTTTTGTACTTCTGTTAAAAATATCCCCACCAAAATCCCAAAAGGAGAAGCTATAAGAAAGGCTATTATGAGCAAAAGAAAAGTCCCGACGATTGAATTTAAAATTCCTCCCCCTTGCTCCCCCGCAGGCACAGGAAGACTTGTAAAAAATTTTAAATCTATTGCAGCAATCCCGTTTTTTACAACAGTAAATAAAACGAAAAATAGAGGAAGTAAAGTAGAAAGAGAAAAAAATATAACTAAAATTTTTAATAGTTTATCTTTTAAAATTCTTCTTTTTAAATTCATCTTATTTTATACCTTTTGACAATAAAGCTTCCTATAAGATTTACTATTACACTTAATACAAAAAGCCACAATCCTATTTGTATAAGGGCACTAAGATGAATATCTTTTGTTGCTTCAGTAAATTCATTGGCTATAACAGATGCCATGGTATTTGCCGGACTGAAAATGTTTTCAGGCACAAAATTTGAATTGCCAATCACCATGGTAACTGCCATCGTCTCTCCAAATGCTCTTCCAAAACCCAAAAGTATTCCCGCAAATATACCAGAGCGGCAATATGGTAAAATTACTTTTTTTACGACTTCCCAGGTAGTTGATCCCAGAGAAAGACCTGCTTCAATTAAATCCTGAGGCACCATTTTTATTACTTCTTTAGATATTGAGGAGATATAGGGAATTATCATAATAGCCAAAATTAAAGAAGCAGTCAAAATCCCAACCCCATAAGGAGGAATTCTCAATTTTATCTCCACTTTTCTAATCAAAGGAACTAAGAAAAACAATCCCCAGAATCCATAAATTACCGAGGGAATACCTGCTAAGAGTTCAGTGGTAGTGCTTAAAACTTTGTTTATAAACCCCTCTTTATAATATACACTTAAAAGTAAGGCTAAAGAAAGCGAAAACGGTAAAGAAATGAAAAGAGAAATAAAAGAAGTAAGAATAGTTCCTACAAAAAAAGGAAAAAGACCAAATTTTTCATTTACTGGATCCCAAACTTTGCCTGTAATAAATTTAATACCAAAGGCGTTAATAGAATATAAACTTTCTTTGAACAGAAGGATAAAGATTAAAAGCAAAAGCAAGAAAAATGAAATTCCTCCAAGCCAAAGCATAATTTTGAAAGTTCTATCCTGCCTCATCTCCATAACCTTTTACCTTCATAAGTAATAGATTTAATTATCGCTTCAGATTTTTTCACTGCTTTCTTAGATAATGGCGCATAATGAAGTTTTTCAGTATATTTTTGTCCTTCATGTATCATCCACCATAAAAGTTTTACTAAAGCTTTAGCCCTCTCTTTTGTCAATCCTCCCTCTTTTAAATCCTTGTAAATCAATATCCAGGTAAATCCAGAAATGGGATAACCATATTTCGCAGATGTATCTGTTAAAGAAATCCTCATATCATCAGGTAATTTGGTATCTGCAGCCAAACTCACTGACCTAATGCTTGGGGTAATGAAATTTCCCGCTCTATTTTGCACATCAGCATATGGCATTCTATTGCTTAAAGCATAGATTAATTCCACATATCCAACCGAACCCGGTAGTTGTTTTATTAGACCTGCTACACCTGGATTTCCTTTTGCACCCAAGCCACAAGGCCAATTTAAGGATTTTCCTCTTCCCACTTTATTTTTCCATACTCTACTAACTTTGCTAAGATAATCTGAAAATATAAAAGTAGTTCCACTCCCATCTGAACGATGTACAACTATGATCTTTAAATCCGGAAGTTTCACTTTTGGATTTAATTTCTTTATTTCAGGTGCACACCAATTATTTATTTTTCCTAAAAATATATCTGCAATTATTCTACCAGTTAGTTTTAATTTGGGATTTCCCGGCAGATTGTAAGTTATAACCACTGCCCCTGCGGCTGTTGGCACATGCAAGATGGGATAAGAAAATTTTTTAAGGCCTTCATCATCTACATAGGCATCTGATGCCCCAAAATCCACAGTTTTTGCCCTAATCTGCCTTATCCCTCCCCCGGATCCAATTGCCTGATAATTAATTTTGATGCCCGTCTTTTTGTAATATTCAGAAAACATCTTAGAATAAAGAGGATAGGGAAAAGTTGCTCCTGCTCCAGTTAGATTCACTGCCATTGCTTGAATTGTGAAAACACTCACCAAAATCCCTGCTACCATTCCCAATAAAATTAATTTTTTCATCGCTTAAACCTCCTTTATTAAAATTTCCAGACCAAATCAACCTGAAGTAAATCTTCTTCTCCACTCAAGTTAATTTGTTCCATGTGATAATAATCCAGTCCCAGAATTAAATTCTTTGCCAGACCAAATTTAAATTCCACCTCATGTCCTTTTATTCCTGTCCTACCCCCGTAAGCATCAGAATCAGGGAACACATCTAACCAGGCATCTTTCTCCAATCTTCTGTACATATACTTAAACTGCCATTTGCCAAATTTCATTATTTTTTTATGTCCAAATTTCAATCCCATCAGATACCCCTGATTCTCATCATCGGGATCAGGATTATCAACATAATCCCCAAAGAAAGCAATATAAGGAACAGACTCCGTTAAATTTTTAAATTCCAGTTCCATACTGGGAGCCCAAACATCGTAATCATATTTAAGACCTCCATTTTCAATTGTGTTTGTTCCAGAAGAATGGTTTAAAGTGTGTCCTTTTACTGAACTGGTATCATAGTAAGCCACTGCTGTTTTAATACCGATCTTTTCTGTTATGTTCCAGGTAATACCCGGCTGAAAATAAAACATCATGGTATCATCTCCAGAACTTATCTCATTCAATATCCACAGCCCCGTATTAGTAAACACGCTGAACTTGTTATATTCAGGGTGATAGTTAAATCTAATCCCCATTCCTTCAGGTCTTAAATCAGAATCCCAGAGTAAATCCGACGGCCTCCATATTGCTTTTTTTATACCTTTATACTTCCCACCCCACATATTTAATCCTTTAATCCCAAAATATTCAGCATAGGCATAATCCAGTTTAATATCCTTGCTTTCAAAAGAGCCATCCAGCGTAACATTTGTGGAACGAGGGTCTGAACCGCCTGTTGCCAGCCCAAAACCAACCTCAAAATTGTCATTGAGCCTGGTCACAGCACCAAGCCTCAATCTAATTCTCGCTCTTTCTCTTCTGTGGGAATTATCCTGCCATTGATACCTCAACCTGAAATCCCCCTTAAGTTTCAAATTCTTCATCCATTCATTCATCTCGTTTCCCTTTGTCTGCTTTCGAATTTCTTTTTTGGTTTCCTTAATGATTTCACGCGCCTCCTTTCTGCTTAAAATTTTTTTTTCCACCAGTTTATTCACCAAAATATCAATCTCAGAAGCATAACTAAAATTGAACAAATAGAAGATACTTACTACTATCAGAAAAGTTAAAACTTTCCTCATCCTTTTCACCTCTCTCTTTTTAATTTCTTATGATTTTTATACATCTTATCCATTAACCACATATAAAGTTTCTGTTAATTTTTAGTTAATTTTATCTTTTTTAAAAGTAAGTATTTGATTTGTCTCACCTTTTCCCTGCGAATACCTAATTCCTTGGCTATTTGAGATAAACTTTTTTCCTCCTGAAAATGAAGTTTAAAGACTTTTTGTTCAAGGGATGAGAAATTCTTATTAAGAGATATATCTAACTTTTCATTTTCATACTCTTTCTCAATAGTGGAGTTTTCTAAAACCTCTTCATTTAACTCTACAAAATTTAGAGACTGAATTCTTTCTTTCTGAATAGCCTCCAAAACCCTTTTTTTTATCCAGTAAAAAGCATATGTTGAAAACTTTATTTTTTTAGATGGATCAAATCTTTTCCTTGCTTCAAGAAGCCCTAAAAAACCTTCTTGAACCAAATCCTCAAAAGGAACTCCCCCTTTTTTATATTGGGAAGCAATCGATTTAACTAAAGGTAAATAGTTTTGATATAGCTTTTCCATTTTTATCTTTTTATACAAAATGGATGTTAAAGAAGTATAAAGAAAATGTTAATTTTTGGTTAAGAAAGGTAAGCAGGAAAGATAATTACGAATTCTGTCCCTTCACCGGGCAGGCTTTTTACATCTATTCTTCCATTATGTAAAAGCACAATATGTTTGACAATGGATAGCCCTAAACCAGTACCTCCAAGTCTCTTAGAACGAGATTTATCCACTACATAAAATCTTTCAAATATTCTATCGAGATGCTCTTTAGGTATTCCAATACCTGTATCCTTTATTTTAACAATTACTTCTTTGTCATTTTGTTTTAACAAAACACTAACTTTTCCGTTATCTGTATACTTAATGGCATTATCTATTAAATTTATAAACATCTGCTCTAATTTAAAATGATCTCCTTCAATTAATGGTTTGCCTTCACATATCAAATTTAATTTTAAATTTTTTTCTTTTGCTTTCTGTTCAAATATTATGAATATATCTTTGACCATCTCTTTCAAATTCACCTTCTCTTTTACATAAGTCAATCCATCCTCTTCTAATTCTGAAAGTAAAAGCAAATCACCAACAATATTTATAAGGCGTTCTGTATGCCTTTTAATAATATTTAAATAGTGTCTTGCATCGCCGCTTTCCATATCTTCTTCTAAAGTTTCAACATATCCTTTTATAGCAGTAAGAGGGGTTCTTAATTCATGAGAAACGTTTACAACAAAATCTTTCTTCATTTTCTCCAGTTTTTTTAATTCAGTAATATCATGTAAAACAATTATTAACTCTTCTTTAAAAGGTATAAAAACAAAGCTGCATAAAAATATTTCTCCACTTATTTCCACCTCTTTTGAAGAAATCCTTTTTTCCTTTTTTGCTTTTTCTATTAACTTACCCATATCAGGGTTCCTTAAAACTTCCCACCAAAATCTCCCTTCCGGATTCATTTGAACAATTCTTTTTAAACTTTCATTGAAAAGAACAATTCTTCCCTTTTTATCTACAACCAAAAGTCCTTCTTCAAGAAAAGATATAATGCTATTTAACTCTTCTTGTTTTAAATTCAAGTTGTAAAATAGTCGGTTTAGTTCTTCTGACATCCTGTTGAAACTTTCTGCTAACTTTCCTATTTCATCCTTTCCTTTAAACCTTACCTTTGCAGAAAAATCACCATCAGCAAATTTTTTAGATGCTGAAACTAACTCTTTTAAAGGATAAGATAAACTCCTTGAAAAAAGAAAGGCTCCCAATAGAGAAAGGAAAGTTATAAAAATTACTATCCCAAAGATTTTAATCTCCAGGTTATTAAGTAATTTATTTATATCCCTTAAAAACAGACTTACCCTCAAAATACCTAAGAATTTTCCTTTCGATTTAACAGGTACTGCCACATACAGCATTTCTTCTTTTACTGTAGTGCTAAATCTTAAAGATTTACCAAAGCCATTTCTTTTGGCCTGCCTAACCTCTGGTCTGTTGTTGTGGTTTTCCATAAGGTTAGGATCTTTTTCTGAATCTGCTAAAACTTTTCCTGAAGGAGCAATAATTGTAATTCTTGTTTTTATATTTTTCCCTATTTCTTTAACTAAAAGATCCAATTTTTTAAAATCTTTTTCTTCTATAAGAGGTAAAACTTCAAGTTTAAGAGTATAAGCCAAATTCTTAAGGTCCAATGACAGGGTATTTATATAATGTAATCTTATTGTTCTAAAGGAAAAGACAAATACCAAAATCGAAAGTGATAAAATAATCAAACAGAAACTAAAAAAAATTTTGAAGAATAGGGAGTGCTTCATTCCTCTATTTTGTAACCTACCCCCCTTACGTTTTTAATAAATTTTTTTGCTTTTCCCAATTTTTCTCTTAAATTTTTAATATGTACATCTATGGTCCTGTCTAAAACTACTTTATCATGTCCCCATAAATGTTCTAAGATTTGATCTCTTGTAAATACCCATCCTTTATTAGATACTAAAATTTTTAAAATTCTGAATTCAGTTGGAGTTAAATCTATTTTTTTACCTTCCACAAAGACTTCAAACCTATTAAGATCTATTAAAAGAATATCGCCTATTTTAATTTTTTTACCAGAATTTTGTGTTTTTCTTCTTAGGACCGCTTTTACTCTGGCAACTAATTCTCTTGGGGAGAAAGGTTTAGTTACATAATCATCAGCTCCCAACTCCAACCCCAAAACTTTATCAGTTTCAGAAGCGCGAGCAGTAAGAATAATAATAGGGATAGATTTAAAATCTTCCTTTGATCTTAAATATTTACAAACCTCAATACCATCAGCATCAGGAAGCATAAGATCTAAGATTATAAGATCAGGAATTTTAAAAGACAAAAATTTAAAGAAATCTTCAGAATTCAGAAATTTTTCAACTCTAAAATTAGATTTAGTAAGGTGTAATACCACAAGTTCTAAAATATCAGGTTCATCATCTACCACCACTATTAACTCATTCATTTTTCTCCATTAAAATAAATTTTTAAAAACTTTTCTTTATTAAATCTCAATTGCTTACCAATTTTAAATGCAGGGATTTTAACTTCTTTAACTAAAGGATAAAGCGTAATTTCATAAATCTTTAAAAATCCAGTTACCTTTTTTGGGATTAAAAGTTTTTCCATATAAAAGTCAACACCTTTAAGAGGCATTATATAAATTTAGATATCATTTGTCAATTTTGCGTTCTTTGTATTGCTTACCCATTTACCCATAGATCTACGTAAATGTGTAATACTTATGACAGAGGGAAAAATGGAGATCCAACTGGATTGAAGTTATACCTACCCAAAAACGCTCAATGAAATTGTAAACTATAAATTACAAATTGAAAATTAGTGAAGGACACAGACTTATTTTATAGACCATTTATACAATTGGATACAAATCTAAACATACCCAAGATTTTGTGTATGAGAGACCATAACGGAAGAAATTTTCATTTATCAATTCCATGAAAAATATATGGTTTAATTCACATTTCTTAAATTTAATTAAAGGAATTTTTTCCCATGTTTTATGTAATTTAAAGGATAGTACCTTGAAAAATAAGTATGGAAAAAATTTGCAAAAATCAAGTTAATCAACAATCTAAGTAAGCATCCCTTTTTCTTTCCTAAAAAGAGATATTTCAACCACCTGACTTAAATTTAAGTCGATATTATTCAAACAAATTTACTCTATTTCTTTTCTTACATAATTCAATGTAAAAGCCAGAAAGGGGTCTTTTTCCTTCCGAAAAGGTTTTAGCATTTCATCATTTAAAGGAACATCGGGCAAAACTCCCCTGTTTTCCGTTTCAGGGGAATATTTAGCCCTGTAAAACTTTTTCCAGGAAATTCCATAAAATATATTTGTAAATGGTAAGCTCATAGGGAAAAAATCTCCGTAACTGGTAGGCCTTCCACCTGTCTCATATCCAATTAGTGTCGCAAGTTTATAATCCTTTACAATTGCAGAAAATGCCGTAGCAGTAGAAAACACGCCCCCATCAATAAGGACATAGACTTTCCCCTTGAAAACTTTATCAAATGAAAAGTGTTTTGTTGGACCAACAGAGAAGAATTCGCCAATTCCTTCCAAATCGTATTTTTGGGAATAAAAAGGGTAAAATTTCTCCATTACTGGTTTAGAAAGTTTTATATTTGCAGCAGAAAAAGTTTTATAAGGTTTATCTGTAAGATGAGAAATAATATAATCCGCCAGATTTGAATTCCCTCCCCCGTTGTTCCTTATATCAAAAATAATTGCTTCACTTTTTTTCTCAAAAACCTTGTTAAAGAAATCGTCAATTTTATCCCTATACTCCTTTGTATAATCAAATTCAGGTAAATAAAAATATGCAATTCTTCCTTTATCGTAAAATTTAACCTGGATTTCTTTTTGTTCTTTTTTTATTGTTTTTGCTAATTGTTGAAAAGTATCTGCATCAATACAGTTAACCTCAAATTCCCCTTTATCAGTTTTAACCGAAACTTTTTGATTTAACTTCAACATCTCTGAAAGTGAATAGTAAAACGCCTGAGCATTCATGAATCCCCTTGCCTTAAAGATTTTACCTTCTGCACTGCACATATCAAAAATAGGTTTGAAGAAATCCCATGGAGTCTTTCCGTTTAAAGTTAAAATCTTTGCCCCTATAAACTTTTCAGGTATTTGTTTTTTAATAACCTCTTTTATATAAAAGTTCTCTCCTTTTTGCTCGAGAAAAAAGGGAAGGAAACCACATCCCCTTGAATTTTTATTGGTTACATAATAGCGTTCATCAACTGAAGTGTGTCCATCATTAAAGAACGCCGCCGATTTATACAGAAGTTTAAGAAAATCTTTAACCCTCACATATCCGTCTCTACTACATTTTGTAAGTTGAGTGTATGAATCCACCTGTAAATCAATAAACGCATCAATATCCATATTATTTAAAAGACAGGGATGAATCTCTTTCAAACTTTTAAAAAAGTAATCAAAATCCTTAAAAACATAATACATAGGAATTTCACAGTTGATAAAACTGTATTTATCATCATAAAACCATGTGGTTAAAGGCTTTTTATTGTCAAAAATAACGGCAGAAAATCCCGTATCGGAATAGGAAAAAATTTTATCTAATCCCTCAATATCGTGCGCCAAACAAATCACTCCATTTTTTACTCTCAATACTGCAGATAGGTTGCTACCACTAACTTTTTTTGAACCTAACTTTATTTTTGTTTTTGAAAATACCGAATTTTCAGGAATATCCATAACCTTTTTTAAATATTTAAAATCAGTATTTGGACCTAAAATCACAAAGTAATAAAAAAATTGGTATTTTTTATCAGGTTTTCCCACATTTAAATCAAAAATTTTTTTAAATCCGCGATATTCTGACAAATCCTGTTTAAATATTTTTGTTTCTCTTTTAGAGACATTTTCTGGAAAATCAAGAATAACTGCAATTTTTTCCTCAGCACATCCTTTATCTCGAAGAGAAATTAACTTCCCCGCAAAAAGATAGGTTGAAAAAATGAGCAAAAAAATGACAAAAAATTTCTTCATCTTTCCCTCCTACAAATAATCATTGTATTTTATATTTCGTGGTAATGTCAACTTAATCGTGCAAGGCTTTTTAATATCTCCTTTCAGAAGTGAAAAGGCAGGTAGTAGAGGAAAACCTTAAGTTTCTTGAGGAAAATCTTGAATTTTTGTCTTTAAAAAACAGATACAAAAACTTTTTGGCACTTTCCTCGTTTTCATCATTTTTCCTACCTCTTTAATTTTTGTCTTTTTATTAATACCTATCTTCACCCTAAACCCCATCCAGAAGGTTTATAGAAAGGAGAAAGTTTTCCTTAATTCATTTGATTTTTGCAAAAAAAATTTAGAGTCCTTGCTTGTTTTTGGTTTTTCTTTATTTGCCTTCCTTCAAGTCCACTTAAATTCTTTTTAAATTATTAAATTTTTTAATTAAAACAAAATTCTAAATTTTCAATTCTTCTTGTCTTCTCTATAAACCCCCGATAGGGATTAAAAATCGTGCCTGACACTTTTTTTACTCTTATCATGCCTGACACCATTTTTCCTTTGCCATTTAAACATCAATATTTCCTGTTAATTTCCACTAAACCTCTTTTTTAGATATATAACACATGTCATTCAGATACAATCCATCAAGTCCAGAATTTTTAAAGGTGTTGTATGCATCCTTTGCTGTATACACTATTGGAAATCCATGAAGGTTAAAGGAAGTGTTTAACACTCCTCCCCTATTTGAAATTTTTTTAAACATCTGGAGTAATCTATAATATTTGGGATTAAACTTCTCTGTCACCATCTGAGGTCTTGCCGTGTCATCATATGGATGAAGCGCTGCCCTTAAATCTTTTCTGGCTCTTTCCTTTGTTGGAAAAGCCATAATCATATAGTAAGGCTCATAATTTTTAATTTTTTCAACATATTTTTCGAAATCCTCAGCCAAAATTGAAGGGGCAAAGGGCATCCAGAAATCTCTCTTTTTTATGGCCTCATTTATTCTCCTCAAAACCCCTTCTTTAGAAGCATCCGCAAGAATAGATCTATTACCCAATGCCCTTGCTCCCCACTCCATTCTCCCTGAACATCTTCCAACAATATCTCCCCTTAAAAGCCTTTCTGCAACAAATTTATCCATATCTTTTCCTTCATAGACATAGAAGCCATCTCTTTTTGCCTCTTCAGAAACTTCAAAGACTTCCCCATCTTTTATTTCTCCACCAAAATATAGGTTTTCAATTTCTAAAAAGCCACCATCCCATCCCACTTCTTCTGCTGCAAGTGAAGAGGCCCCAAAGGACAGGGATTCATCCCCACAACTTGGAAAAATGAACAACTCATCCACTTCATCAAGTTCTAAAATTTTATAATTTGCCTTTACATTCATGAAAACACCACCTGAAAGTACCAATCTTCCCAACTTCAATTTCCTTAAAACTCTTGAAATCCATTCGGTTAAAATTACCTCAACAACTTTCTGGGCACCATAGGCAATGTTGTCAAATCTCTTAAATAGTAAGTCTTTTTTAAATTTCCCAATGTACTGATATTTCCAGCATCCACTTTTATTAACAAAAAGAGGTTTTCCCTTTACATCTATAACCTCAAAATACTCTTTCAATATCTGAAACACATCCTCCCCATATTTATTGGAAGAGTAGGGTGCAAGTCCCATGACTTTGTATTCATGGGACATGGGCTTCATCCCTAAATATCTTGTAATCTGTGTATAAAATTCCCCAAGGGAATTGTAGGTGGATATCTCAACAAACTTTTTAAGAGTAGTACCATCCGCAAAATAAACTGAAGCACAAATGGCATCTCCTGATCCATCACAGGTAACTATTACACATTCCTCACCATAAAAAGGGGAAAAATAATATCCAGTCACAGCGTGTAAATAGTGGTGTTCAAAGTAAAATATGGGGGAATTAATACCTAAATTTTTAAGTCCTTCTTCTATTCTTTTCCTCCTCTCTTTTGAAGAAGCCAATTTTCTTGCCAGATTCACCCAGGAGGTGGATTGTAAAAGGGATTCAGGTAAAAAGTGTGTTGCCATACCGAAAAATCTTTTGTAAAGAGGTGGAGTATCATATTTTGAAGGAATAGTTGGAGGTAAAAGTCCTACAATCCCAACACCATCTATTTCTTCAGGGGAAACAAAAGCAATCCTTAAACACTCTAAAATACTCTTTTCAGGAAAACCGCCCCATTCCTTTATCCCATTTATTCTCTCTTCTGAAATAGCAGCAATTATTTTTCCATCTCTTAAAAGAGATGCAGTAGCAGTGTGTCCATCGTGTATTCCAAGGGTTAACATTTAACCTTCCTCCTTCTTATTTTTTCTTTAAAAACCATAAAGGCAAAAATTGGAAGATGGATCATAACCTTAATCCTCTTTGGCTGTCTTATGAGTCTGTATAGCCATTCAAGTCCAATATCGCATAAAAATTTGGGGGCGCGGGGAGAAAATCCAGAAATCACATCCACACTCCCACCAATACCTATCGAAATTGGGATTTTCACCCTTTCAGTTATATAAATTATCCACTTCTCCTGTAAAAAGGCCCCCATTCCCACAAAGAGAATATCAGGAGGATTTTTCTTAAATTTTTCAATCAGTACATCAAGTTCCTCTTTCTTAAAATATCCATTTAAATACCCCATAAACTTCACATCAGGGTATTTTTTCTTGAGTTTTTCAATACCTTTTTTTATAGATTCTTCCCTGTTTCCAATAAAAAATACACTTTTTTCTTTTCTGTTTGCAATTTCAAGAAGGCAAAACAACAATTCAAAACCTGGGAACCTCTCTATCTTTTCTCCACACAAAATCTTCAGGGCATAACACACCCCTTTACCATCGCAAAAATTTATATCTCCACCATTTAATATCTTTCTCAATTTTTCATTGGAATGGGACTTTGAAATCTTTATGGGATTTATTGCAAACAACCTGATGGGTTTACCTTCATCCAGAGTCAACTCACATATTTTAAGTAATTCATCTCTTTTAACCAGATTCAATTTAACTCCAAACAACTCAACACATCTCATTTAAATACCTCACCAGATGGCAAAGGGACTTGAAACTCCATGCCTGAGCCCATCTCAAGTAATCAATTCTGTTTACAATAAGCCTTCCCCTTCTATAGTAAAAATAATTCTTCCTAAATGAATAGAAATTTTCCAGCATATAGTTAAAAATATTTTTGAGCAGTTTATGGTTATTTTCAAACTGTGAAAATTTTACAAGTGTAATTATGGACTGGGATATACTGTGAATATCAATTGGATAAGTTTTATTGTGATAATATTTTGGAACCTTATCATCTTCAAAGAAGTTATCTTTATAAAACTTAAATCCCTTCAAAATCTTTTCTTTCAACTCCTTTGAAGGGTAGTAATTATAATAATCAAGTAATGAATCCAGTACAAATCCCGTGTGGAAATTGTCAATCCAGTTTTGCATTTTTTTTTGTGCATAATACCAACTTCCATCCCCATTTTGATATTTGAGGGTATAGCCATAGGATTTATGAATCAACTCCTCAAGACCCTTATCCTTCAGATACCCATGGCCATTTAATAAAAGACTTCCTCCAAGTAAATTTGCATTGTGTATTTTAGTATTATCAAAAGGTGTATAACTAAAGCAAATCAGATTATCCTCATAATTTCTGTTGATGTCTTCAACAACAAAGAAAATGGAATCAAGGGCAATTTCCTTATATTCTTCCAACCCAAAAGATTTAAATGCCCTAAAAAGTGCATTCCCAATAAAAGAAGTGTTGACTATAGTTGGAGTATATGGGGGCAGATAAAAGACTCTACTCTGCCAGGGAAAATTGTATCCCCAGCAGTAATGAACATATCCCGGAGATCTCAAGTCCCTCAAGAGATTAACTATTTCTTCAGCAACCTTTTTTCCATCTAAAATTTTAAGTTCACTTAAAATTGAAATCCCTTCAAGGAGAAGTCCCAGCGCCTTTGGATTAACTCCCCTTTTTATCCCAAAAAGTGGTCTAAAATTTATTGGAGATCTTCTAAATGCTTGAATATATGCTATTTTCAAATATTTATTATTAAAGGAAAAAAAGTTTAAGATAGGGCTATTTAAGGCATCATAGGGATCATATCCCACATATTTTTCACTCCTAATTTTATCAAGGAGTTTTAAGGCTATTTCCAATACAAAGTCCTTTGAAAACTCAAATTTCAACTTCTATTTCCACCCCCTTTTCAAGGGATTTTAATATTGAAAAGGTGGCCTCTGTAACATTAAAAATCTCCTCATAGGCTATGGGAGGTGCCCCTCCACCCTTTACCCAATCCAAAAAGGCATTAATTTCCCCATCATAGCCCTTATCAAACCCTGAAGAAATTCTTCTTTTTCCACCTTTTTCCCAAAAAAGGACCTCCTTAAAATTATTTAAGAAAGCAGTTTTTCCATAACCATTTATTTCAACATACTCCTTGGGGATACCTTCACTCATCAAATTTGAATACAAAACAGTACCCAGAGACCCCCTTTCAAAGGAAACCTCTATTAAAAAATTATCCTCATATCTCCCATTAACGCCCCTAATTGCCTTTCCAGTTACCTTTTTTATCCTTTCTCCCGATAAAAAAACCATTAGATCCAGAAAATGACACACTTCAGATATGATCCTTCCACCACCTTCACGTGAGTATATCCAACTATCTTCTGGCAGAAAACCACAATTTACCCTGTAATAAAAGGTAAGGGGGTGCCTTCTATCTCTAAAAAATTCCTTAATTTTTAATGAGTGGGGAGAAAATCTTCTGTTAAACCCCACCGTAAAAAAAACATCTTCATTCCCCAGAACCATCTCTTTAAACTTCAAATACTCCCCTTCATCAATTGAAAGAGGTTTTTCACAAAATACAAACTTTCCACTTTTAACCCCTTCAATTACCAACTTTTGATGTAAGTCATGCCTTGTAAATATGAAAAGGGCGTCAAAATCCCCATCAATCATATCAACGTAGTTGGTATAGCCAACTTTAAAGCCAAATTTTTCCCTCAACTCCTCCTGTGAATATCCATTTTTCGTGACAATTGAATGGAAAATAACATCCCTTCTCCTCTTTAAAATGGGAAGTATAAAATTTTTGGCAAAATTTCCAGCACCAATCACACCAATTTTTACCTCACCTCTATTTATTCCCTTAATATCCCCATATGAAATTTTTCTTGAAATACCGCTACTTACACCATATTCAAACATAATAGCAGAAAAAATTTTCTCTCCATCAAGTAAAATGTCATAGGCCTTTTTATAATCTTCAATTGGGAAAACATGGGATATCATATCTTCAAGGTCAATCCCATAATTTTTAACCATCTCAAGAAAGGAAAAGATATTTCTCTTTAAGGTCCATCTCACATAGGGTAGGGGGTAATCAATCCCTTCCACCTCATATTTTCTGTCATATCTTCCGGGGCCATAAGAGGTGGAAAACCTTATCTCAATTTCCTTTCTGTAGTACTCTTCCCTTTCAAAATCCATCTTAACATTTCCCAGAACAACTAAAACTCCCCTCTTTCTTAAAACCCTCCCAGCCATTTTAAGGGTATCACCACTTTTATCTGAAGCAGTAATTATGACTTTATCAAATCCTATCCCTTCTGTAAGGGACAAAAAATTTTCACTTACATATTTATTTTCATAAACTTCAAAATTTTTTTCCCTTAAGGAATCCACCCTGTCCTTATTAATATCACATCCAGAAACATTTACACCTGAATGTTTTAAAATTAAATAAGCCATCTCCCCTATAAGCCCCATTCCTACAACAAGGATCTTTTCTCCCGGTGAGGTCCCCAACTGTCTCACCCCCTGCATTGCTATCGCACCAATTGTCCCAAATGCTCCCTCCTTCAAAGAGAGATTTTCAGGCAATTTTACAGCCATATTTTTAGGTACAACAGTGTATTCTCCATGATAGGCTATTCCCTGTCCACAACATGCCACAAGATCTCCTACTTTAAATTCACTTACACCTTCTCCAACCTCAACCACAACCCCAGAAGAACTATAGCCAAGGGGGATATATGAATCCAATTTTCCCTTTACAAGGGAATAGGCAGAAGAAACACCACTTTTCTTTGCAAAATCTAAAACTCTTTTCACAAGATCCGGTCTCTCAAGGGCCTTTTGAAATATATTTTTTCGTGAAAGGGAAATGGTATTTCTTTCAGTACCTGCACTTATCAACGAATACTTAGTTTCAACTAAAATTTCCCCATATCCCGGTAAGGGAACAGGTAAATCTGCAAGTTTTATCCTGCCATTCTTGTAATTTAAAAGTAAGATCTTCATTTTAAAATTTCCTCAAAAACATTTTTAAGTCCAGAAATAAAATTTTCCTCCCTAAAATTTCTCTCATATATCTCTCTGCTGATTTTACCACATTTTATAAAATCTATACTTCCATCTAAAAATTTAAAGATGGATTTTTTAAGGGAATCAATGTCCCCCGGTTCAATCAAAAAACCATTTTCTCCATTTAAAACCATCTCCGGAATGCAGCCCACCTTTGTGGAAATAATGGGCAGGGAATGTCCCATGGCCTCAATAATTGCCCAGGGCATACCTTCATTATAAGATGGAAGTAAAAAGAGATGGCTTTTACAAAAAAGTTTTTCTTTAATCTCTCCAGTGGGGGATTTATGTAATTCCACATTGTCTTTAAATTTAGAAAAAATATCCTTTACCCTATTTTCATCAAATAAGAACTCTCCACCAAAAATAAATTTAACATCTCTAAACTCCTCCACGACATCTCCAATAATTTTAAGGACATCGTAAAAGCCCTTGGATTCTTTTAAGTTACTCAAAAATAGAATATTTCTGCACCTCATTTCCCCTTCTCTAATAACCTCAGGTATATTCAATCCATTTGAAACGGAGAAAAACCTTCCCTTGGGAAATCTCCTCTCTGCCTCTTCCTTTAATTTTTCGCATAAAAAAATAACCCCATCTGAATTATTCATCATCTTTTCTATCAGAAATTTAAAAAAGATATTACTTTCCCCATATAGTTTAAAAATCCCACTACCCCTGAAGTGAAACAAAATTCTCTTTCTCAAAAACCTAAGCAGAAGAAAAAATAAAAAATCCCTCAAAATGC
>JAMOQF010000004.1 GCA_027064125.1 Acidobacteriota bacterium | reverse complement strand
TAATGATGGTATAGTTGTAGCAAAGGGTAGTAGTGAAGGTCTTAAATATAAAGATTTTATAGGGTTAACCTGTTCACCCTCTGCAGTTTCCGTTGAGAATTTTGATGGGCAACATGGAGATGATGTACTTGTGGGCTTTTCAGATTATCACAAGTTGTTGCTTTGCACAAGTGATGAGAATGGTGATATTGCTCCTAATTATTCCATAAATACAATTGAAGATGTTGCCGTTGATCCCGATAACAACACTGTTTTACCAGAGGATGGGATTGTAAATGTTGTGATGGGTGTTACCTATGGTGGAGTTAATGACAGAAGTGGTATTGTGGGGATTGTAAAGAATAATTTTAACGCGGTTTTCTTCCCTGATTATACAAATATTTCATTTTCTTTGATAAATCCTGTGTATGACAGTAAATTAACAGCCAATTTTGAGTTATATGATAGGGTGGGAAATATTCTCAACTATAGAACTCTTTCGATAGATGAGGGTTCCCAATTTGCCAGGTATTTTACCTCTGATGAACTTTTTGGAGATGGGTGGGGTGATGCATATGTAAGGACATTCATTACATCTCCTGAAGTTTATGGGATGTATCTTTTTAATACCCCCAGTAATCCTCAATATATGGATGGTGGAAAGAATTTAAGTGCCTATGATGTAAAAGATGAACTTTATCTCCCCATTGTAAATATAGATGGAGATCAGAAAACGACAGTTTATGTAATAAATCCATTTAAAACTGAGGAAAAGGTGATTTTATATCTTTATGGTTCTGATGGCACTTTGAAATCCCAGAAGGAATATTTATTTGGGGGAAGGGGAAGCAAGAAGTTTGATTTAAAGACTCTTTTTCCCGATTGTGTTGAAACAGATTATTTAAAGATATTTTCTGACAATGGTGTTATAGGACTGGAATCCTATGGAGATTATTCCACAAACCTTGCCTGCGTTGAGGGTTTAAGTCAAAACTGGGATATTTCAGATATTTACTGTCCTCATGTTGCCTGGGGACAGTTTGGAAGTGTAAATTATTATTCAAAACTTTCTTTAATAAACATATCTGACAAGTCTTCTGATTTAAATTTTAAATTATATGATGATAATGGACAGTTGATGAAAGAGGTAGATGGAAAGCATATAGGTCCCCATGAAAAATTGTTGCTCAATTTAAAAGAATTTTTCGGTATTGATTCTTCAACAAGTGGTTATCTTGAAATTTCCCTGCCGAGTATGGTTAATGGTTTTAAATTGGTTGGTGCCATAACCTTTGGTGATGCAGACAATGGAAAGTTCATGGCCACTTTACCTTTAAGTGCTGAACCGGGAAATTTTGTTACAGGACATATTGCAAATGGTGAGATTGGCGGAGTAAACTATTTTACAGGGATAGCCATACTTTCTCCCTATGAGGATACTGATGTCAATATTGAGTGCTATAATCAAAATGGGTTAAAGGTAAAAGAAAAAACCATCCACATTGATAAAGGTGCAAGATATGTAAGAATGATAGGAGATATTTTCCCGGATCTTGGTGATATGTTTGGTGGATATGTAAAAATTAGCGCGAATAATGATGGCGAATTGTATGTATTTCAACTCTTTGGGGATAACGATTTGAACTTTTTAAGTGCTGTTCCCGCTGTCATAATTAGAGAGTGAATTTTCAAAGATAAATTTTTTAATTTATCTTAAATTTTAATAAAATTTAAAAATAACAGTTGAAGTTTAATAGTCTTATCATTATAATATCCCTGTATTTTTTAGGAGGTTTTAGTTAATGCAAAAGATAGTGAGAATTTTGGTGGTAGATGATGATATTGATGTTTGTGATTATTTGAAGAAATTTTTAAGTTATGAGGGGTATGAGGTGGAGACCATAAGTGACCCTAAAAAGGTAATGGATAAATTAAAGGAAAAACAGTATCAAATAATAATTTTAGATTTAAAAATGCCTGGAATTAGTGGTGAAGAACTTTTAAAGAAAATAAGGGAGTTTGATAAGGATATTTGCATAATTATATATACCGGCTATCCATCTATAAAATCTGCGGTTGAAACCATGAAATATCAGGTTTTTGATTATTTAAAAAAGCCTCTTGAAATAGATGCTTTCAGGGAAGTTATAAAAAAGGCCATAAAGGAAAAGGGGCTTGTAATGTCTCCCGAAGAGAGTTTAAACAGGGAGATAGGAAGAAAAATAAGGGAATTGAGGAAGAAGAATGGTTTGACTTTGAAACATCTTGCAAATAGGACAGGTCTTTCAGTAAGTTTAATTTCCCAGATTGAACTTGCAAAGACATCTGCTTCTGTTTCAACTCTATATAAAATAGCCTCTGCTTTAGGGGTTAAAATGAGTTATTTTTTCAGCGATTTTTAATTTGGGGGAAAATAATGGCTTTATCTTTTTTTAATACCCTTAGTGGGATGATGGAGGAGTTTACTCCAATTGATAAGAATAGGGTTAGAATGTACTGTTGTGGTCCTACGGTGTATGATTTTGCCCATATTGGAAATTTCAGGACATTTATTTTTGAAGATATTTTAAATAGATATTTGAGGTACAAGGGATACGATGTTTTATACGTAATGAACATTACTGATATTGACGATAAAACCATAAGGAACTCAAGAGAAAAGGGGGTTTCTCTGAGTGAATATACAGAAGTTTATACCAATTATTTTATGGAGGATATTGAAACTTTAAGAATAAAAAAGCCAGATGTCTTTTGTAAGGCTACAGAACATATTGAAGATATGGTTCACCTCGTTGAGAGGTTGTCTAAAAAGGGTTTTACATATACCATTGAGGGATCCACCTATTATAAAGTTGAAAAATTTAAGGACTATGGAAAACTTTCTAAAAAGGATTTCTCTGGAATCAAAATAGGTGCAAGAGTTGACGCTGACGAATATGATAAGGAAAACGCAAGAGATTTTGTCTTGTGGAAGGGGAAAAGGGAGGGAGAACCTTTCTGGGAAACTCCATTTGGTCCCGGTAGACCTGGATGGCATCTTGAGTGTTCTGCCATGAGCATGAAATACCTTGGGGAGAGTTTTGATCTTCACTGCGGTGGGGTGGATTTGATTTTCCCCCATCATGAAAATGAAATAGCCCAGAGTGAAGGGGCAACCGGTAAACAGTTTGTTAAATATTGGCTTCACAGCGAATACCTCATAGTAAACGGCGAAAAGATGTCAAAATCAAAAGGGAATTTTTATACATTGAGGGATTTAATTAAAAGGGGGTATTCTCCACTTGCCATTAGATATCTTTTACTCTCTGTAAATTATAAGAAGCAATTGAATTTCACTGACGAAGGATTGCATCAGGCAAAGTCAAGTATTGATAGGATAGGAGACTTTTTGGTTCTTTTAACCCGTAAGGATTATCCACAGGGTAGGAGTGATAGGGTTAGGGATAGAATTTTAGAGGCAAAGTCTTCTTTTGAAGAGGCAATGGATGATAATTTAAATACCTCAAAGGCACTTGGAGTCCTCTTTGATTTTATCAGGGATATAAACAAAATGATAAATGAAGGGGGAGTTTTAAAAGGGGATGTGGATGAAATTTTGGGATTTTTGAAAAGTATCAATGAAGTATTTGACATAATTGATTTTCCAGAAAACTCCCTTGAGTCTGAAATTGAGTCTCTGATAAAAGAGAGGGAAGAGGCCAGAAAGAGAAGAGATTTTAAAAAAGCCGATGAAATAAGAGATAAATTAAAGTCTATGGGAATTGTCCTTATGGATACAAAAGATGGTACGATCTGGAAAAGGGAAAAGTAATTAGGTAATGTCAACTTAATTGTGCAAGTCTATTAAATATTCCCATTAAGGAGAGAAAAGGGGAGTTAAAGAAACTTTGTGTACATTAAAAATGAGATTTATTAAGATAATCTAAAAAAAGGGGGTTTTCAATTTTGCCTGATGCTTTTCTTAATATCCTTTTTCCATTTTCAGGTCTGTCCCCATCCCTTAATTAATTTCTGCCAGAAGACTTTAAATTTGTAAAATTTTAATTTATTTCTTATTTGCCCTCTCCTGAATGCCTACTGAAGGTCTATAGGACGAAAAAAAGATTTTATTTAATCATTGTTTTCTGCCAAAAGAGTTTAATTCTGCCAGAATTTAGTTTTTTCTCTTGCTTTCCCACCCTAAAAGCCCCTAAAAGTTTATAGGAAGAAAAAGAGATTTTATTTTAATCGTTGGATTTTATCAGAATGTTTTAAATCATTGCTAATTTTAAATTTTTCTTATGTTTGCCTATCCTAAATACCCCCTAAGGGTTTATAGGATGAAAAAAGAATTTTCCTTAAATCATCTGATTTATGTTAAAAGGTTTTATATTTACCAGATTTGAGTTTCTTTTCTTACTTGTTTTCTCAGATGCCTTCTTAAAGGTTTATAGGAAGGAAAAGAGGTTTTACTTAATTGCTTGACTTTCACCAGAATATTTTAAATCTTGCCAGAATTTGATTTTTTCTTATGTTTGTATTCCCTAAAAGCCGCCCTAAAAGCCCCTTAAAGTTCTCTTAAATTTTTTGCCTTAAATTTTTTGCCTGACACTTTCTCTTTCCTTACTTATTTCTTAGTTATTTGCCTATTTGCTTATTTGCCTGACACATTCTTCCCCATTCTATTTTTTCTTACAAACCCATGGAGATAGTGCAGATGGTGTCAGGCAAATGTTTCTCTATTGGATTTTTAGGAGAAACTCTGGTAAAATTTAGATATGAAAAAGATACCCTATGGAACATCAAATTATGAAAAACTTAGAAGGCAGAATTATTACTTTATAGATAAAACCAGATTCATTGAGAAAATTGAATCCCTTGGGAGCCAATATTTGTTTTTTCTTCGTCCCAGGAGATTTGGGAAATCTCTGTTTTTATCAATTCTTGAAAATT
>JAMOQF010000003.1 GCA_027064125.1 Acidobacteriota bacterium | reverse complement strand
GCAATTTTTAGTGAATTTAAGGCAATTACAATAAGACATCTACTTTGTAGGAAATAATTCTGGCTCAATTCCCTAATTTTTATTCATTTCGCCGTTAAAAAGCCTTTTTCAAAAAATCAATCGCGGATTTTGGGCTTTTAGGGATGCACCTATATCAAAAAATAGTTTATTACCCGATTTTTCTACCATTTCTGTCATTTTCCTCATTTTTTCCGCTAAATCTTTGTAATAACTGATTTCTGTTTTTTTGTTGTAAATTTTATAATTTTTACTATATTTTGGAGGGGTTATGTCCATCATCACCACATTTGCACCACTTTTAAGTCCCAAAATTCTTCCCTCGGGATGTAATGCATCAAAGGATGTGGTGGCTGGAATATGTGATATTGGATTTAGAAGTCTTACAAGGGAAAGAAATTTTAAGGTAATGTCAATATTGGGGGATTTTCCATCTTTTAATGGAGTATCCCTCTGGGGGATAAAGGGTCCCACTCCTATCATGTCAAGTTCAAGTTCTTTTATTAAGAGTAAGTCATTTATCAATGTATCTAAATTACTTCCAGGTAACCCTATTATGTTTCCACTTCCCACTTCATATCCCAGCTCCTTCAAGGTGTAAATGTTTTTTATTCTCTCCTTTAAAGAGGTATTGGGCCTCAATTTTTCAAAGAGTTTTTCATCTGATGTTTCAAATTTTAATAGATATCTGTCTGCTCCACACTCTTTTAGATATTTATATTCATCTTTTGTGAGATCTCCCAATGATAAAGTTATTGCAAGGGAGAAACTACCCTTTATCTTTTCAACTATTTTTCCAAGTTTAAGAATTTTTTTTCTTTTAAGTTCTCCCGATTGTAAAACCACTGTCTTTATTTTGAGTTCGCATGCTTTTTTTACAACTTCAAAAATTTCCTCTTCTTTCATTTCATACCTTTTAACATTTATGTTTGCTGCTCTTATCCCACAATATAAACAATTTTTTGAGCAGTGGTTTGAAAATTCCACAATCCCTCTTATGAGTATTCTGTTTCCGAATATTTTCCTTTTTTCACAGGTAGCCTTTTCCATGATTTCTTTTAGAGGGTAATTGATAAGGGCATCCCTTATTTCACTTTTACTAAACATATTTTAATAATATCAAAATAATATGTTTACATCAATTGTCAAAATTTGATTATATTTGTCAGTTTGGAAATAAGGCTTGAATGTTTTTTAACTTTTTTTTCTGGAATGTTATTTGCTATTGTAAAAAAGTGGAGGTGTGTCATGAGAGGTAATGGATTTTCTCTAATTGAACTATTAATTGTTATTACAATAATAAGTATTTTAATTGTAATTGCTGTTCCCCAATTTAAGGAGATGAAGATGAGGGCTAATGAGACATGGGTTTTAACTTATATGAGGAGTTGGGTATCTGCACAGGAAATTTACAAGATTAAACATGGGGTATATGCGGATTCTGACGAGGCCCTTGTAATGGATGGGGAGATTGCTGCTCCCACTGTGGGAGATGATCCAAAGGCAGTAGGTTATGGTTTTTTCATAAATGGTAGTGGAGATCTTGGAGATACAAAGGCCGTTAGATGGGAAGGTTATGCCTATCCAGTTTCTCCTGGGGTTACTGGAAGATATTTTTTCTTTGTGTGTGAAGATGGAGTTATTAGGTACAGGGAAAATGGATGGCCAAACAGACATTCTCCGCCTATAGGCTCTCAGTAAAAAAGGATTTTTCCTCAATATCTTTTCCTTTTTCTTTCTTTTTTTATTTTTGATGAAAAATTTTTTTTGAGATGGTATAATCTTCATTTTTGAATGCGTGCTGTTTAAAGTGGAGGTGTAATGTCTTTTTCTAAAAAGGGAGTTTTACTTTTTCTGCTTTTTCTCTTCATGTTCACTTTTCTCCTTTCCATTAAAATAGAGAAGATAGTGATAAAAGGAAATCAAAGGATTCCAAAGAGTACGGTTCTTTATTATATTTCATTGAGAGAAGGGGATGAATATGATCAAAATACCATAGAAAAGGATTTTATGTCCCTTTATAAAACTGGACTTTTTAGTGATATTAAAGTGGATGTGGAAGATGGAAAAGGGGGAAAAATCGTATATTTTATTTTAAAAGAAAAACCAATAATAAGATCCATTGAGTATGTGGGGTTAAAATCTGTGAAAAAATCTGATATTTTGGATGAGTTTAGTAAAGAAAAACTTGGGCTGACAGTTGATTCGCCATATGATCCCACAAAGATTAAAAAGGCTGAGGATATTATAAAGAATTTACTCATATTAAATGGTAGACCTCTTTGTAAAATTGATACTAAGGTTGAAAAAATTCCCCCCAATTCTGTAAAAATAATTTTTGATGTTAAAGAAGGTGAAAAGGTTAGGATAGGGAAGATACATTTTGTGGGGAATAAGGTTTTTTCGGAAAGAAAATTGAAGAGGACTTTGAAACTTACAAAGGAGAGAGGTCTTATAAGTATTTTTAAAGGTACAGATAAGTACCATCATGACAGGCTTCTTTATGATCTTGAAGAAAATGTTAAAAGCCTTTATCAGCAGTATGGCTATCTGGATATGAAATATGGTGAGCCAATAGTAAAGATAAAAGAGGGTCCCCGTGGGTTTATTCCATTTTTCAGGAAAACTAAAAAACAGTTTTACATAACAATACCCATTGATGAAGGTCACCAGTACAAAATTGACTCCATTTCATTTGAAGGAAATACCCTTTTTAAGAGTTCATATTTTAAGAAGATCCTTGGTCTTAAAAAGGGTGATATAGCAAACTTTAAAAGGGTTAAAGATGGAATTGAGGACATAAAAAAGGTATATGAAATGTATGGGTATATGGATGTAGCTATAACTCCTCAGACCACATTTGATAGAAAAAATCACACAGTAAAGATAAAGTTTACAGTCAATCAGGGAAAACAGTATAGGGTAAATAAGATTGAGTTTTTTGGGAATACAAAAACACATGATAAGGTTTTGAGAAGAGAATTTAGACTGATCGAACAGGATGTGTTTTCAAAACCACTTCTTGATCTGAGTATCCAGAGGATAAATCAACTCGGGTTGTTTGAAAAGATAACGGACAAAGATTACGAAATAAGGAAAAATCCCGATGAGGCGACAGTGGACATAGATGTACATGTGAAGGAAAAGGGGCAACAATCAATTGGCTTTACAGGTGGTATAAGTGGCTATCAGGGAAGTTTCTTCGGGCTTAATTACACCACAAATAATTTTCTTGGATATGGGGACAGTATGACCTTCGATGCGACTTTTGGTACGAGAATGGTTGATTTTACATTTTCCTTTACAGATCCTTACTTTCTGGATACCAATACACTGTTTGGCTTTTCCGTTTTCAACAGAAGATATGATTTTAATGTAAATGATTATACCTATTTTTATTCAGAAAATGCAGAGCAACTTTACAGGAGAAAATCCACAGGTTTTTCCATAACAATAGGTAGGTATTTTAAGGGATTCTGGAAGTACACCATAACTTATAGATTTCAGAATTTTTCCTTTCCCCTGGACAGTATGAATCCTGATTACAAGTATCTCGTAGAATCGCAAATTTACTGGATGAATCCAGGATTACCCATAGATAAAGCACTTTCTGGGCTTAAAAGGTCTGAGATAACACCTATCTTAAGTTATAACTCTACAGATGATTTCTTTTTCCCCACTAAGGGAACAGATTTTTCCGCTGGTGTGAGCATTGCAGGAGGCTTTTTGCAGGGTGATTTTAATCTCTATTCACCATTTATTGAGTATAAACACTATTTAAAAGATAGATGGCTTTCTGGCGGTAGAAATGTTTTTGCTTTGAGGTTTAGAACTAGGTTTATTTCTACCTTTGGAGATACAAAGGCAATACCCTTTTTTGATAGGTATTTTCTTGGTGGGGAATACGATATGAGGGGGTTTGATATTAGAGGTATAAGTCCCTACGCAATAATTTCTTCGGTGATAAAAGACAATCAGGGAAATGTGGTATATGACCCCGATACTGGACTTCCTGAAAGAAAGAATGTTATTCAGCCAATTGGTGGTGATTGGTCAACCCTTTTATCCTTTGAGTATAGAATTCCGCTTGTGGGTCCCATAACCCTTGTCTCCTTTTTCGATTCTGGTATGACCACTGTGGTTCAACATGATAAATTGGGTTTTTCGCCCGATACCAGAATTTTTCTGATAAATGATACCAATAGAAAAATAAGGTCATCCACAGGTTTTGAATTTCAGTTTATGATGCCCATGATAAATGCCCCCTTCAGGTTGATATTTGCCTACAACGTAAAAAGATTGAAAAGGGAATTTGTGATAAGGGATTATGGCTATGTATATCATTATAGGGAACCAAAGACCACCATTCAGTTTTCCATAGGAAAGAGTTTTTAAAAATTAATATATAAGGAGTGTTTATGATGAGAAAAAAAAGTTTACTCTTCTTCTTTTTGGTGTTGCTTTTTTCAAGTTTTACCTTTTCTCAGGTTAAAATTGGGCTTGTAAACGCAAACAGGGCCGTTCTTGGAACAGATGAGGGAAAGGCAGAAATGAAGAAAATAAATGAATGGGCAAAGGCTCAGGATGAAAAAATAAGGAATATGCAACAAAAATTGCAGGCTAAAAAGGATCAATTTGCAAAGCAACAGAATATCCTTTCTGATTCTAAAAAAGAGGCATTGTTAAAGGAAATAGATGATCTTTCAACAAGAATTAAAAGGGCTGCTGAGGACGCAAAGAAAAACTATCAGATGAAACTTTCAGAGTTTGGGAATAAAATGGATAAAAAGATCACTCCTCTTTTTAAAAAATATGCAAAGGAACATGGATATACTGTGATACTGTATCTTGATCCAAGGACTATAGCCTATTTTGATCCCTCTGTGGATATAACGGATGAGATAATCAAACTTTATAACAAGACCTATCCATATGGTGGGGCAAAAACCAACAAGTAATAAGAGGGGAATTTTGGATCTCCCCTCTTTCATGAGGTGAAAGATGAAGTCAATTGTGGATATAAAGAAGATTCTAAAACTTTTACCTCACAGATATCCCTTTCTCCTTGTGGATAGAATTGTAGAAATGGAAAGGGGTAAAAGTGTTGTGGGGATAAAGAATGTCACCTTTAATGAACCATTTTTTGTTGGCCATTTCCCGGATTATCCTGTAATGCCGGGGGTCCTTGTAGTTGAGGCAATGGCCCAAACTGGAGCCGTTCTGGCACTTAGTTCCGTGGAAGGTGTTGATATTGAAAATTCTGTCATATACTTTATGGGGATTGATTCGGCGAGATTTAGAAAACCTGTGGTTCCTGGAGACCAACTTGTAATAAAATGTGAGTTAATTAGATTTAGAAAGAGTATTTGTAAGTTAAAGGCTGAGTGTTATGTAGATGATGAACTTGTGGCTGATGCCATACTTCTTTCAGTTTTAAGAGAGAAAAATGAGTAAGATAAGTAATCTTGCACTTGTTTCAGATAAGGCAAAAATTGGAGAAAATGTGGAAATAGGACCATTTTGTGTGGTTGAAGAAGGAGCTGAAATTGGGGATAATACAGTTTTAAAAAATAATGTTTATGTATCCTCTTTTGTTAGAATTGGAAAAAATAATATCATATATCCCTTTTGCTCCATTGGGACTGAACCACAGGATTTAAAATTCAAGGGTGAAGAAACATTTGTTTATATAGGGGATAACAATATATTTAGGGAGTTTATCACAATTAATAGAGGAACGTGTGATGGGCGCAAGAAGACTGTAATTGGTAGTAATGGTTTTTTTATGGCGTATTCCCATATTGCACATGATTGTATGGTAGGAAATAATGTGATTTTTGCAAATGGGGCAACCCTTGCTGGCCATGTTGATGTCGGAAATTTTGCCATAGTTGGGGCATTTGTTGGAGTGCATCAATTCTGTAGAGTTGGAAATTATTCCTTCATCGGTGGTTATTCTGCAATTACAAGGGATACCCTTCCCTTTCTGAAGACAGTTGGTGTACGAAATGGTGCAAAAACCTATGGGGTAAATAGCATTGGACTCAGAAGGCTTGGCTTTTCTGAAGAACGTATTAAGAAAATAGAAAGGATTTATAAAATTCTTCTCAGGGGAAAGAGAAAATTGGAAGATGCCATACGAATTATTGAGGAGACATTTCCTCAGGATGAAGATGCTTTATACATCATTAAATTTATAAATAATTCAAAGAGAAGTTTTATCCGTTAAAATGGAAATTCCCTCAAAAATACTAATAATTGCTGGAAATGGTGATTTTCCAATTTTAAGTGCAAAAGAGGCACTTAAGCAGGGGGTGGAGGTTTTTGTAGCCGCTATAAAGGGTGAGGCAGAAAAAGAGATTGAAATGTTTGCAAATGAGTGTGTATGGGTTGGTCTTGGAGATTTTGGAAAAATACTTTCTTTTCTCAAGAAGAGAAATATAAAAAAAATTATCCTCGCAGGGCAGGTAAAACATGTAAAAATCTTTTCAAGAGATTTTCCAGATTTTAAAACCCTAAAACTTCTTTTTTCCCTTAAGAAAAACAACACTGTCTCTCTTCTCGAGGGGGTTATTTCTTTTCTTGAAAGGGAAGGTTTTGAGGTTCTGGATTCCACAATTTTTCTCAGGAAATTTATACCACATAAGGGAATTTTAACTAAAAGAAGACCTTCAGAAATGGAGATGGAAGATATTTCCTTTGGATATCCAATAGCGAAGGAAATATCTAAACTTGATATTGGCCAGACAATAGTGGTGAAAAATAAGGCAGTTGTTGCTGTTGAAGCCATGGAAGGCACAGATGAAACCTTGCTCAGGGCAAATAGGTTGGTGGGAGGAAAAGAAATTATTCTTATTAAGGTTTCAAGGCCCAATCAAGATATGAGATATGATGTGCCAGTTCTTGGATTAAATACCATAAAAATACTTAAAAAGTGTAATGTCTCAACGGTTGTGGTTGAGGGGGGAAAAACTCTTATTTTAAATTTGGATAAATTTTTAGAAGAGTTAAACAAAATTAATACTTCACTTGTGGTCATGTAATGGTAGAGCGCTTTATATTTTTAAATGAGATTTTTTATTCAATTATAGGGGAGTCTTCATTTGTAGGATATCCTTCAGTATTTGTTAGACTTGCGGGATGTAATTTAAATTGTAAATATTGCGATACAAAATATGCCCTTAAAGATGGGAAGTATATTTCCTTTAAAAATCTAATTTCTGATATCGAAAAATTTGGGATGAAGAGAGTTTTAATTACTGGAGGGGAGCCTCTATGGCAAAGAGAAACAATTCCTTTGATAGAGGAGTTGCTTAATAGAAATTTCACTCTTTTTCTTGAAACAAATGGTACAATTTCCCTCAAAAATGTTCCCAGAGAGGTTTTTAAAATAGTTGACGTGAAAACTCCAGATAGTGGTGAGGGTAATTCCTTTCTCATGGAAAATTTAAGGTATTTAAAAAGTGGGGATAACTTGAAATTTGTAATTTGTTCCACAGGGGATTTTTACTGGTCAGTTGATTTTGTTAAAAGCATAAAAATGGAAAAAGGTGTAGATATTCTATTTTCTCCTGCACATGGTTTTTTTTCCATGAATCAGTTGGTTCAACTAATTTTAAAAGAAAAGTTAGATGTCAGATTAAATCTTCAGATACATAGAATTCTCGGAATTAAGTGAGTATAATTGACAAAAGGAAGATAACTCTTTATTATTTCTTATAGATTAGTTTATGGAGAAAAATATGGATTACAAAAAATTTAAACTTCAAAAAAGGGACCTGACTTTTTTCTTTGATAATAAGATTTTGCCATGTGATTCAACGGATCAGGTGTGTCTCTGTCAGGATATTATAGGACAGGAAAGGGCTGTTGAAGCGATTAAGGTTGGACTTGGTTTAAAAAGTGTTGGCTATAATATTTTCATAACAGGGCTTTCTGGTACCGGTAGAATGACTACGGTGAAAACATTTCTTGAGGATATTGATTCCCACCTTGGAGCCCCAGATGATCTCTGCTATGTCTACAATTTTAAAAGTCCAGACAATCCTTCTCTAATAAGGCTACCTGCGTCAAAGGGCAATTTATTTAAGAAAAAGATGAATGAGTTTATAGATGATTTTCTGGCAAAGTTTCCCGATATTCTTGAGAGTAAAGAATTACTTGATAAGTATGAAGATATAAAGGCTAAATATGAAAAGGTCATAAATAAATACTACCAGAAGATGGAAGAGGCTGTGGCTAAGAAAAATTTTACAATTGAGGAGTTTGAAATTGCCCCCAATACCAAAGGGAGTAGATTTGTTCCTTTGGTTGCTGGAATGCCAAGGGATATTGAAGAACTTGAACAACTTGCAATGGAAGGCCAATTTGACAAGAAGGAACTCAATAAGATTAAAAAGAATTACAGGTATCTGATGGGAAAGTTAAATGAAATTAAGAAGAAGGTAAAAAAGGTTGAAAAGGAACAAAACAATGAATTTAAGAAAGCACTGAAAGATGTTGTAAAACCTATTCTGGAAGAGGAGATAAGGGATATTTTAAAAGACCTAAACCATGAGAAGGTAAGGGAGTATTTGAAAAATGTTAAAGAGGATATATTGAAGAATCTTGAGCAATTTAAGTTGCTTGTGGATGGAGGGGATAAAAGTAATCCCCTTTTGCCAATCTTTGGCTCTTTTCTGAAGGGGAAACCTGATAGATCCTTCTTGATAAAATATGATGTAAATGTAATAGTTGACAATTCACCTGTAAAAAAACCACCTGTAATTATTGAAAGATTTCCCAATTATAAAAATCTCTTTGGCACCATAGAGAGGAAGGTAAATAAGAGTGGAATAATTACCACTGATTTTACCAGAATAAAGGCGGGTTCATTTTTAAAGGCAAATGGAGGTTATCTCATTTTAAATGCGATGGATGTACTGATTGAACCTGAAGTGTGGAAGACCCTTAAAAGGGCTTTAAAGTATAGGAAATTTTCCATTCAGAGTTTTGACCCCATTTTTGCTTTTAACACCTCTTTTTTAAATCCTGAGCCAATAGATATTGATATTAAAGTTTTATTAATAGGTGATTATAATCTCTATTATCTCCTCTATGCCCTTGATGAAGAATTTAAAAAAATCTTTAAGATACATGCTGATTTTGATACCCAGATGGATGCCGAAAGAAAAAATATTGAAGCCTTTGTATCTCTTTTAAATAAAATTATAACGGAAGAAAACCTTTTACATTTAAATAGAAGTGGGATTGAAGAGGTTTTAAGATATGGAATGAGGCTTGCTGGTAGAAGGAATAAAATCACCACGCGTTTTAGCGATATTGCTGATTTGTTGAGGGAATCCACCTATTGGGCTAAAATGGATGGAAAGGATATTGTGGATGGGGAAATTGTTAAAAAAGCGGTGGATGCAAAAAATAGGAGAAATGGAAAATTCAGGGATAAGATACATGAGTTGATAGAAGAGAGTATAATTCTTATAGACACGGATTCAGAAAAAGTGGGACAGATAAATGGGCTTTCAGTATATGATTTTGACTACTTTTCATTTGGAATTCCAACGAAAATAACTGCCCAGGTTTCCCTTGGAAAGGATGGTGTGATAAATATCGAGAGGGAATCTGGGATGAGTGGGAAGGTGCATGATAAAGGAATATTTATCCTTTCAAGTTTTTTAAGGTCAAGGTTTAACAGGGATTTTCCCTTAAGTGTGAATGTTTCCATATGTTTTGAACAGTCCTATTCCGGTGTGGATGGTGATAGTGCCTCTTCAACAGAAATTTATGCAATTTTATCTGCGCTCTCTGAGGTCCCAATAAAGCAATATATTGCTGTAACTGGCTCTGTAAATCAGAAGGGAGAAATTCAACCAATTGGTGGGGTAAATGAAAAGATAGAGGGCTTTTTTGAAGTGTGTAAAAGAAGGGGGCTTACTGGTAAGGAGGGAGTTATAATTCCCATTCAAAATGTACCTGATCTGGTGTTAAATGAAGAGGTTATCAATGCTGTTGAGAGTGGAAAATTTAATATTTATGCCATCTCCCATGTGGATGAGGGAATAGAAATCCTTACTGGTAAAAAGGCTGGAAAGAGAAGAAAAGACGGAACCTTTCCCCGGGGAAGTATTAATTTTCTGGTTGAGAAAAAGTTAAAAGAATTTGCTGAAAAGTTGAAGTCATTTGAAAATGAGTAATTGTGATATCTTAATAGTTGGGGCGCAGGGTGCTGGACTTTCTGCTGCCTCGGAAATAAGAAGATTTGATTCTTCTGTAAAAATTGTGATTCTGGAAAAGTCAAACTATATTTCCTTTTCCAATTGTGGGATTCCCCTTTTTATCCGCGATAAAATTAAAAAAATTGAAGAGTTAACCTATTACAATAGGGAAGGATTTGAGAAGCGAAAAAATGTGAAAATAGTTTGTGGAGTAAGGGTATATAAAATAAATAACCATAAAAGGGAAGTCTTCTATACCTTTTCAGATGGTAGAGAAGGGAAGATAACCTATTCTAAATTGATCCTTGCTGTGGGTGCAACTCCCAATTCAATTGGGGAAAATTTCAACCATGTTTTTTCCATACGGGGCCCTGAATCGGCAATTTCACTCAAAAGGTTTTTAAGTGAAAAAAAACCTGAGAAATGTGCCATTGTGGGTGGTGGGGCTGTGGGACTTGAAATGGCAGATGCCTTAAGTGATATGGGTATTTCTGTTGAAATTTTTGAAAAGGGAGTTTTGTTGCCTCTTCTTACTGAGGATGCCCGCAATAATTTTGTTGGGGCTGTTAAAGGTAAGGGGATAAAAATAAATGAGGGTGTGGATGTGAATGATGTAGAAGAACTTGAGGATAGGGTCCTTTTGAAGGTTGGCGGAGATGTCTTTGAATATGATTTTGTTATTTATAATATTGGTATTTATCCTTCCACAAATGATATTGAAATAATCCCTGAAGTGGATAGGTTTTCAAATGGGGCAATTCTGGTAAATGAATTCATGCAGAGTTCATTGGGAAATATTTATGCATGTGGGGATTGTATTGCAATTAGAGATCTTTCTGGAAAGTATCATTTTCATCCTTCAGGACAACTTGCAAATATTACCGGAAGAGTTGCAGGGAGAAATGTTCTGGGAATATATTTCCCCTTTGGTGGCAGTTTAATTTCAACTAAACTTAAAATTTCTGGATATGAGATTGGTTGGTTTGGAGATCTTAAAGAAAGTTCATCTGTGATTAAAATTCCAGTGAAATTATTTTCTCTCCCCAGATATGTGGGGAATGTGGATAATAGAGTTTATGCAGATATTTATTTTGATGTGGAGAGAAAAAAAATTGTTGGTGGAGTGTTTTTTGGAAAATATGGTGCTTTTCATCAAATGGATTTACTTTCCATGATGATTTATTCGGAAAAGGGAATAAGAGACTTTTTTGGCTTTGAAAATGGTTATACCCCATTTTTTAATAATTCTCAGAATATCTTTCAGCAACTTTTTTTAAAACTTGAAAAATATCTTTAAAAAGGAGAATTTATAATGGAAAAAAGAGTTATTCAAACAACAAAGGCTCCAGGAGCCATAGGACCTTACAGTCAGGCAATATGTGTGGAAAATTTTTTGTATACCTCGGGTCAGATTGGAATGGATCCTGAAACGGGTAAGGTAGTTGAAGGTGGAATAGTTCCAGAGACAGAACAGGTTTTTAAAAATTTAAAGGCAATTTTGGATGAAGCAGGATTTTCCTTTGAAAATGTGGTAAAGGTAACCGCTTTTTTGTCTGATATGGGAAATTTTGCTAAGTTTAACGAAATTTATGAAAAACATCTTGGAAAGGTAAAACCAGCCAGATCTACCGTTGAAGTGGCTAAGTTACCTCTTGGATGTAATGTGGAAATAGAACTTGTGGCCATAAAGTGAAAAGGTTTTCATAAGGGTGTTACATAAGGTTACACAAAATTACTATTTTCATTTATAATTTTTCTCTAATTCCTTTGTTACTAACATTTTTTTCTGGCATATGTTTTGCTCTATTAATTTGTGATGTTTGAGATAGGAGGTTTCTTATGGGAAAAAGAAAAAGATTTCTTAATAATAAGGGTGATTCTTTAATTACAGCCCTTATATCTTCCCTCATTTTAGGTATTGTTTCCCTTGGGCTTGTTTACGGCTTTTTTATGGCTTCAAGAACCAATACCATAGGTGCCTATATTGAAAGAAGTTCACTAATTGCCCAATATGTGATGGAAAGGATATCATCACTTCCACCGGATGACCCTCAAATGAAAAATTTAGGAGTGTATGGAGATCCTCTGGATCCGAGTAGTAATAGTGCCATAAATAATTTAATTCCCCATTTGACAGATGATATTGCCCAGAGATTTCCATTTTATAGGAATAAGGATGGTAGTGTAAATTATGGAATTCAGGTTCAGGTCTCAAATCCAGTTGGTACACTTGATTCAAATGTCACTGGTAATTTAAGGGTAATTACCATTGCTGTTGAGCCAAGCAATAGAATAAAGGGATATATTTTTGGTGGTAAAGGTCAGGCAACTTCTGTGGGAGATATGGTGCTTGGCTCTATTTCAAGAACTTTAAAATATGTGGAATAGGGGAGGATATTATGATAAATAGAAAGGGTTTTTCATTGGTTGAGGCTTTAATTTCCACGGTTATTGTGGGGATGATACTTGCTGCCGGGGCGTGGCTCTTTTTTGCAAATCAAAAGACCACAACCCTTGAAATTACTGCATCTCTTGTTAGGGCAAACTTAAGGCAGGCTTTAAATGTTATAGGGAAAGATATTGTTCAGGCAGGAATGCTGAGCAGGGCAACCAAAATTAATCTTGGGAATGCTTTAATAAGACCCATAGAGGGTGGAAATAGAAGTTATAAAAAGTATAATTCAAATTTAAATTTGGGAAAATGCATTGGTTATAATAGTAACAATATTGATAAGATCCAGATTATTTCTCCAGATCCAGTTAATTCTGCCTATGCCACTCAGGATCTTTCATCGGGAAATACGACACTTCACAATATAAAAATTGATGCAAATAATAGCCCCATAAATAATAATTATAGACCGACAAGGGGAGATTACTACATCATCACAAATGCAAATTATTTAAAAAACCCATTTGATCCTGCAAATAATCCGATTACAAATATTTTTAAATTAAGAGGGGCAACTTTTGTAAGTGGTTATGCAGATCATGGACTTTATAATTTTTCCATAACCCCCCGCTTGAAAAATAATTTTTCTTCAAATGCTGGACTCTGTAAAGTAAATATACATTATTACTATGTCAAATACTATAACTCTCAAAAACCTCCAAAACTTCCAGAGTTGAGATGCTATATTAGAAATTTAAGAAGGACTTATGTTGTTGCTGAAGGGATTGAAGATATGCAATTTTCATATGGTGTGGATATAAATGGAAATAACAAAATTGATTCAAATGAATGGATACAAAATCCCCTTACCATATCTGACAATGACTACTATAAACTAAGGGCAATTAAGGTTACCATTTGTGCTATTTCAAGACCACTTCCCAAAAGTTATCTTGGGAAGAAGAAAGATGAAAATGACATTTATTATGTAAGGCCACAAATTGAAGATAGACCAAAAAATGCCAATCCCAAACCATTTCCAAGTGATTATATGGATTATCCAGTATACAGGTTAATTGCGTCTGAAACCTATTATTTGAGAAATTTTATGCCAGATAGTTTTTATGGCAATACAAATAATTAATTGGGAGGTTTTTATGAATCAGAAGGGAATATCACTTATAGTGGTTTTAATAATAGCGGTTGTTTTATCCCTCCTTGCCTCTGGCCTTTTTGTTATTACAACTACAGATGCCTTTACTGCAAGGAATTATAAATATTCCAGGGAGGCATTTTATGCGGCAGAGGCCGGTTTGAGGTATGGGGAGAAGGAACTCAGACAGTTAAAAAGCCTTGCTTTGATAAATGGTATATATCGCTATGAAGGAGATGACTTAAAGGGACCTATATATGGAAATGAAAGATTGGGTAAATACTTTGTTGTTCCATCAACAGTTGCTGATCCCGCACATCCTGAAAGTGGACATGTGATAAAAGAGGAAACCTTTCTTTCAGGAGATAAAGCCAGGAAATTTTCCGTCTTAATTGCAAATAATGATCCCAATGAAAAGGATCCCACCGGGAAAAAGGCAGAAATTGACAACAAGTTGTTTTTGAGATCCATTGGATATGGTCCCGGAAACAGCAGGGTGATCCTTGAAGAAATGGTTGATATAAATGAGGTTGTTGTGGATACTACAAAGGATCAGGCATTGTCAAGTCCCACGGGACAGGATAAATATAACAAGTAAGGAGGTTATTAATGAAAAGATATCTTATATTAACATTTATAATTTTTGGGTTTTTTAGTGTTTTTTTCATGGCGCAGCAGGGTCAAAACCAGCCCATATATGACCCAAATGATCCCATTGGCAGGGTTTTGCCACCAAATCTCTCGGTTATTCTGGATACCTCCGGTTCAATGAATTGGCCACCCAGGGGCTATAACAATTATGGCCGTTGGATAGGAACAGATACAAGAGCCAAAATAGGGATAGCAAAGGATGCCCTTTATACCCTCTGGTCGGTAAATTCCCTTTCCCTTAGATGGGCCTTCTGGGTGTATGATGATGGGATGTTTAAATATAAGTACAATAATGGGAATAATTGGTCCCTTGCAAAGCACTTTTCATCCAGTTATTTTCCTTATAGCCTCTATCGCTATAGGGGGTATAGATACATAGAGGGAAGATATCGCAGGTATTACGATGACCCATGGATCTTTCATTATTCAGGATGTGTAAGTACTTCCCCATATGGAAGAAACTTAAATGATGCACCCTATCATTTACTTGTGGATCTTCCCATGGATTACGATAATCCTGATAGCACTGATTTAAATGACGAACAGTGGTTTGCTGCAAGTACAACACCGGGATATGACAATAGAGGGGAGATGAAGTTGTGGATAGATAGAGATGGGGATATCTATAGCACAGATCCATCCCATTCCCATTCAGCAGTTGCAATTAAAGGGACACATCCCTTTCCCTTTGATCATAAAACATACTGGTCAAGTTATTATGATACACATCTATTTTTTAAGGAGATTGGAGCGGCAGGTAATACACCAATTGCAAATTCACTTAAGGCGGTACTTTATTTTAACACATATAATGGGTTTAAGTTTTGTGACTTCAGGGAAGATCCCAATTCCCCTGTGGATGAGTTTTTGCACCATCAGATGTATGGATTAACTTCGAGGACCCCTGAAAAAAACAGGGATCCCTATTTTGACTGTAGATATAACGCAGTTTTGGTTCTTACAGATGGTATGGAAACATGTGGTGGAAGTCCAGTATCTGCCGCATCACAACTTCACCAGAATGGTGTAGATGTCTTTGTGGTTGGTTTTGGTATGCAAAGTGATTCACAAAAAAGAGCACTTGATAGAATAGCAAGTGCTGGTGGGACAGATCACGCATATTTTGCAGATAACACAACGGAATTAATCAACGCCTTGAGGCAGGTTTTAACAAAATTGGGGGGAGAAATAAGTGGTGATACTGAACCGGTACTTGGATTTATCAAGCCAGATGCCATAACCTGGCCCCTTTCAATGCCAGATGATGTTCAGGTTCAAAATATTGTGATAAATGCCTCCATGACCTTTTCACCTACATTTTCCGGACATTTGAGGTGTTTCCAGGCAATAACCACGTATCCAGCAGATAGTTCAAAGATTAAATTTCTACACCATTTTGATAAAAATAACACGGATGGAAATCTACTCTGGGATGCCTACGAGAAAATAAGAACCATGGATAAGGATAACAGAAAGGTTTATACCTCCACTTATGCTCCCGGAACTCTTTTTAGGTTTGATTTAAGCCATGTAATACAGATTAAGCAGATAACGGGGATTACAGATACCAATGAAGCCAGGGATTTTATTGAATACATTAGAAATCAAGATCTTGGGGATATCACATATTCCACTCCTGCCTTTGTGGGACCACCAAATCCAAATGCCTACAGGACATATGACTACATACAGTGGGCAAATTCCCTTAAAGATAGAAAACCGGTGGTTCTTGTTGGGGCAAATGATGGGATGCTTCACTGCATAGATGCCACAAATGGTGAAGAACTCTGGGCATATATCCCCTATGACTTTCTAAGGGCAAGATCTGGACATAATGGCTGTAAGTTGTTTGAAGAATTATATGGCGAGGGGGATCAAAACAACCAGGGACAGCCAAATATATATGGGGAAAGGGTCTATGGGAGAAGACCCCACTATTTTTACATTGCCTCCCCCATTAGAGTTGAAGATGTAAAAGATTTAAGTGGAAACTGGCACACCATTTGTGTCTTTGGATTGGGGGCAGGTGGTGATGCCTACTATGCCCTTGACATAACAGATGTTGAACACCCCTTTTTCCTGTGGAGATATAAAGGTGATTCTTCTTATCCCCTCGGAGAAACTTGGTCAATTCCTGCAATTTGTAGGATTGCAGATTCCACTGGAAATTATCCACTGGGGAGATTTGTGGTTGCCTTTGGTTCGGGATTTAACTTAAATCCTGAATGGAGCAACCCTCAGAGAAGGGGAAAGAGTTTTTATGTGATAGATGCACTTACTGGACAGAAGATCTATAGATATACTTTAAATGATGCCACACAAACTATCTTTTCAGGTACTCAAATCCAGCAGGTGGGAAATTGTATTTTTACTCCAATTGTCGCATATGACGATCCAGACGATTCAGATGACTATGTAAATGCATTTTATTTTGGAACATATAGGGGAAATGTATACAGGATTTCCCTAAATGGCACAAGTACTTCAAATTGGGATGTTACAAAGATCTTTGAATCCACACAGCATACCCCTATCTACTCACCCATATATGTGAACAAGTTTGAAATTAGAAATGCCGGTAAGAAGACATTGATAGCCTTTTCTGAATATGGCTCTCCAATAGATACAGTGCAATTTGGAGGATCGAGAAAGCCCGGAATATTATACTGTCTTGTCGAAGAGAACCTTGGGAATGGAACGGTTTCCACAAATCAACTGGTAAATATAAACAGCAGTTCATTTAGTGCAGCAAGTGATAAGGGATTCTACTATAGACTTCCAAGTCCTCAGGAGGGTGAGAGTTGCCCATTTGGACCCAGAGTTTTCTTTGACAGGGATACAGGAGATGTCTTTATGGCAGCAACAAGTTACCTCTTCTTTCCAAATGCTGGAATGGCAGGAAACTGTGATCCTGTAACCCACACAGTTAATGCTGGAAGATCCAAGGCATATATTATAGATATCGAAAATGGAGATTTTCTTGACAACGGTGCCGTGGATCTTGGTTCTGGAACTACATATTTTGGTAGGGCTTCAGCATTTCACAAGGGTGCAAGGGGAGAAGCCTGGACAGATATTGGTACCGGTGAAGTTTGGGGTTGGGGATATAAGAAAACTGGTGGTACAAAGAGTTTTAAGAAATTTGGAGATGTGCCAGGTAACGACATAGGAGAAAAGAACCCAACTGGTGGAATTACCACAAAGACAAGTTATTGGAGAATTTTTCAATAATTTCTAAAAAGGGGCAATTTATAAAATTGCCCCTTTAATTTCACTCCAAATTTTAATATAATATAGAAGAGGTAAAAAGCGATGGTGAGAAAGGGTATCAACTTATTGTTTATTTTTTTGCTTTTTTTTGCTTTTTCTTTTTCTCAAAAGGTTATTACAAATAGGACATTAAAAAAATATCACCATTCTTCAAAAAAGAAGAGTAAGGTTAAAAGCCAGGAGAAAAGCAACAAATATAAAAATAAGAAGGTTGCCAAACCTGATAGAAGTTTGGAAGAAAAAAGGGCTGAACTTTTCAAAGAAACGAAGGATATGGGCGATTTACATCTTGAAAACAGGATAGTGGAAAACATGGATAAATATTGGTATCTAAATGATAAATATTTAAAAGAATATAGTAAACTAAATAAAATTAGACAGGAGATACTTAAAAATAAGGTAAATGGGGGAAGCGTTCCTTCATATTTAAAGGAAAAATTTGAAAGAGAAAAAGAGAAACTTGATAGTATTTTAGAGCAAAAAAATGTTCTTGAGGATCAAATTGCAAGAGATTTAAAAAAGGCGGATGAAAAGGGACTTTTAAAAGATAAAAAAGTGCTGGAAGATTTTAAAACCAATGAAGAAAAGAAAAAAGAGGAACTTAAAGAAATGGAATTGAAGTAAAAGGGAGGTATTTTATGAAAAGGAAGATTTTCCTATATTTTTTCTTGTTTTTATTTTCAGGCTTTATTTTTTCTACACCGCCAATTCTTATTTTAGATCTATTCTGGAATCCAACTGCCAACCCTCCTGGACCTGATCAAAAGTCAAGTGTGGATGATTTTGAGAATGCTTTGACTACACTTGGATATTCCTATGATAAAATTAGTCTGGATCTAAATACAAGTATAACCACAGTGGATTTTTCCCCCTATCAACTTGTAATTATAATAGATGGTGTTACCTGTTTTACTGTAGAGAACCATCGGATGACAAATGCTGAAGGCCAACATATTAAAAATTATCTTCAAAGTGGTGGAAAGGTTTATATGGAGGGGAATAATGTGTGGTATTTTGATGTGGTTAATAATAGTACATATGATTTTAGCAATGATTTTGGCTTCACTGCGAGTGATTTATCTGACAACTGGTTTGATAGTTATGAGTTAAAAGGTATCAGTGGAACTTTTATGGCTGGGGTTGATATGTTTTTTGACGATCCTGACAATCACAACTCCTGTTTCTGGGAATATCAATTGGAGGCAAATAAACAGGGTGCTTTTAATTTATTTACCATGTATCCACAGGATCTAAATACATACTATCCCTTTCCATGTGCAGTTGCCTATGATTCTGGAACCTATAAGACAATAGCCGCTGCCTTTGAACTTGGAGCCCTTAACTCCAGTAATAGTGGGGATACCAAGACAACCCTTGTCCAGAAAATTATAGACTGGTTTGGAATATCTTCTTCTCCAAATTATGGAGATTTGAATCAGGATGGTCAGGTAAATACCACTGATTATCAGATAATGGCAAACTATCTTGCTGGTAATGTTTCTCAGGGAGAATCTCCCTTTACTGCGCCACTTTCATCTGCTGATCTGGATGATTCCGGAAGTGTCAACTGTAGGGATTTAACTATAATGGCAAACTATCTCATTGGGAATATTACTTCTTTACCGTTTTAACAAATTTGTTGTTTGAGGTGGATGATGAATAGAAAAATTTTGATTTTTGCTTTATTTGCTTTTTTCATTATTTCTTTTACTTTTTCTCAGAGCCTTGTGGAACTTTCAAAGAGAAATAAAGAACTTGAAAAAAAATCAAAGCCCACGAGGGTTATTACGAATGCTGATTTAAAAAGGTTAAAAGGTGGTTCACTTGCTATTCAGAAAGGCACTTCGACAGCCACTTCTTCACAAAAAGCCTCTGAAGAGATGAGCCCTGAGGAAAAGGCTGCCTTTAATAGGATTTATCAACTTGCAGGTACCTTATATGCCCATGAGGCGGAAAAGAAGATAAAGAATTTACAGTTAAAAAAACTCAGAAAACTCTATTTTTCTTCTGACAATGGAGTGTACAGGGATAATGTTATAAAACCCAAAATGCAGAAGGTCTATCAGGATATTAAAATGCTTGAGATGAAAATAATGGAAGATAAAGATAGCCTTCAGGCCGCAAGAAGAGAAGAGATAAGAAAGGGCATTGACCCTTATATTTTAAATGAGGCTGAAAGAAAGGCAAAGGAAGAGGTTGAAAAAAATTATAAGAAGGAAGAGGCAAAATATATAACAACTCCCAAGAAGGGAAAGTTTACTCAGGGAAGTATGGGGAATACATCTGGCAATAAATTGAAGGATAGAATGTCTGTTTTTGACAAATTGGGAAATCCCAACAAAGGTAGTGGAAGGCTTTCTCCAGCACAAAAGTTGAAGTTAAAACAGGGAAAAAAGAAAAATCAATAGGGGAAATAAACTTTAAAATAAAATATTTTAGCCCACTTTTACAGTGGGCTTTTTTTGTTTTACTGGTTAGGCTATGAATTTGTTGATTGTTGAAGATAGATTGTCCCTGCGGGAAATGTTGCGGGACTATTTTTCTTCAAAAGGATTTAATGTCTTTACTGCTGGAAGTGGTAAAGATGGGCTGGATATTTTCAGCAAAAGGGCGGTGGAGTGTGTTCTTCTTGATTTGAAACTCCCGGATATGTCTGGTATTGAGGTGTTAAAGAGAATTAAAAATTTAAACCCCCTTTTGCCTGTAATCATTATGACTGCCTATGGTAGCATTCCCGAAACGGTAGAGGCCATAAAAAGTGGTGCTGATGACTTTATTCAGAAACCACTTAATCTTGAACTTTTGAAACATCAAATAAAAAAGGCATCACAATTTTATGCTTTAAAAACAAAAGTCCTCCTGTATGAAGAAAGTTTTTCAAAGGAAATGGATCTACCGAAAATAGTTGCTGAAAGTTCCGTAATGAAAGAGGTTGCTCAAAAAATTCAGATGGTGGCAAATAGCGATGTTACTGTTTTGTTAATGGGAGAAAGTGGTACAGGAAAGGAACTTTTTGCAAAGGCTATACATAAACTTTCAAAGAGGTCAAAAAAAAGATTTATTGAAGTAAATTGTGCAGCAATTCCACATTCCCTTGTGGAAAATGAGCTATTTGGGCATGAAAAGGGGGCCTACACCGGGGCCTACTCAACTCAGGAGGGAAAATTTGAACTTGCAAATGGTGGGACGATTTTTCTGGATGAAATTTCTGAAATTCCGGTAAATGTTCAATCAAAACTTTTAAAAGTAATTGAAGAGAAAAAAATTATGAGAATAGGTGGAAATAGAGAAATTTCTGTTGATGTCAGAATAGTTGCGGCAAGCAACAGGAACTTAGAGGAAGAGGTTAAAAAGGGGAATTTTAGGGAAGATCTCTACTATAGGATATCTGTTTTTCCAATTTTAATTCCCCCTTTAAGGGAGAGAAGAGAAGATATAATTCCAGTAGCAAACTACTATCTTGACTTTTTTTCAAGATCTGAAGGGAAAAAGATAACCGGGATAGAAAAAGACCTTGAAAAAAAATTAATTGAATATCACTGGCCAGGAAATATAAGGGAACTTAAAAATGTAATTTACAGTGGGGTTATTCTCGATACGGATGGGGTTTTAGGTGTAGATGATGTAAAAATTTTTGCTTCCTCTGAGGTGGACTATTCTTTTCTTGAGGAAAAAATAAAGAAAATGGGTTTAAAAACCTATTTGGATAATTTTAAGAGTGAAAAGGAAAGGGAGATTTTAAGGTATTTTCTTGACAAATATGGGGATAAGAAATTAATTGCAGAAATGCTTGGGATAAGTTATAGATCCCTCATTGAAAAATTGAAAAATTTGTAGGAGGTTGACTTGAGATTTCAGGAAAAAATAACGTTTTATAGTGAAGGGAACAAAAAGCCGGTGATTCCCGAATTTATTCTTTCTCTTGAGATGGGAGTTGAAAGGGTAGAAAAATTTGGATTTTCTCTTGTTGACTTTTTTAATAATTTTAATGGAGGGGATTTAAATTTAATTTTAAATGTGAAACGTGGAATGAAAAGAGTTGATATGTGGGATATCTTTCAATTTTTTTATTTTCTTTCCCATAGTTTTGAAGCCACATTTATGTTGAGGACAGATGTTGAAACCATTTTTAATTTTGGTGTGATGCCCTTTGGATGGGAATCCCATAAGGTGGGTATTGAGAACATCTTAATTGATGATAGAAATATTGAAGAAAGTTATCTTGAAGTCATCTATAGGGAATTTGGATTAAGTGGGGTGAATATATCTTTTAGAAAGGGATTTGAGAGATATATTACAGGTTTTTTGTTTGGAGAGGAGGATCCTGGTAATATAGATAAAATATTTTTTAAAGAAGAGGATCTGGAAGATTTCTCAGGGGGAGATGGAATAATCTTAAAGACTGGATTCATAAATGAAATTGATGGAGATATTTTAAGGGATATCCTTTAATGAGTCAAACCCAGAATTTTGTGTCTGAGGAATTTTAATAGAGAATGAAAAGGTGCCAGGCACGATTTGATCTGTAATTTAAGAAGGAAAAAGGTGCCAGGTAAAATCAAAATTAAAGGTATCATGAAATTACCTCCACATAATGCAATCCCACCATTAGTTTATAGAAAAGAATTAAAATTGGTGTCAGGCAAGAATTGGATAAAAAGAAAAGTGTCAGGCAGAGACATAGAATTTAAGAGTGGGGGAAAAGGTGTCAGGCAAACAAAAAATTTAAAAAAAATTAAATGGTATTTAGGGTTGTAAGCTCTCTTTTTTTAATTATAAATCTTATTTACTAAACAGAAAATTTTTTTAACTCCTACTTTAATCTCTGATAAAAGTAGGACATAACGATGGATGCACTACTTAAAATATTTAAAGATTCTACATTGTCTTCCATGGGGATTGTGATTTTTTCTCCATATTTTTCAAATTCCCTGCTGATTCCATGTCCTTCATTACCGAATACGATTACTGAATTTTTTTGAGGAGTTAATTGATATATGTTTTTCCCCGATCCTTTGTAAGTGAGGTAAATTTTTATCCCCTTTTGATGAAGGCTTGAAAGAAAATCTGCAATTTCTTCTATTTTTATGAAATTTACTCTTAAAGATGAGCCCATGGAACTTCTTATTACGCGGAATTTAAATGGGTCAACGCTTCCTTTAGTTAAGTATATTGTTTTAAATCCAAAACTTTCTGCGCTTCTCGCTATTCCCCCAACATTTTCAGGATTTTGTACACCATCTAAAATGATGGCAGGTAATGAAAAAGCATCCTCTGATTTTGCTTTTTTGCAAAGGGCAAATATTTTTGAAGGAGATGGAAATTTTGAGAGATACCTTGCCACCTTTTCATCAATTAAAATGGTGTTTTTGCTGTATTTTTGTGTGTAATTAACTGTGTAAATTTTTAATATCTCATGTTTAGATTTTAAAACTTCATCAACTATCTTTTTTCCCTCCACAAGAAAAAAGTCGTCCAGGACCCCACCTCTTTCATCTAATTTTTTTAGGTACTTTATCTCTGGATTTCTGGTGCTTGTAATTTTCTTCATTTCAAATGATATTATAACAAACAAAAGATTTGAATTGATAGATTGAATATGTTAGTTTTTATTTTAAATAAATTGGAGGAGTTGAAATTTGATTTTTTACCTTCTTGAAGGAAGTTCTTTTTTAGATTTGATATATAACAGTGGAATCCTTGCAAAAATTGTTCTTCTAATTCTTCTTATTTTTTCCATACTTTCCTGGAGTATTATTTTTAGAAAAATTTTTTTATTTAGAAGGGTGGAAAAGGCAAATGATCTTTTTCTTGAGATTTTTAGAAGGAGTAAAAAACTTTCAGAGGTCTATAAAAGTGTTGATATATGTCAGGAAAGTCCTTTAACAGGAGTTTTTTATGCCGGTTATAGGGAAATAAATGCCCAGTTATCCCTTGGGGCCGATGGCAAATCTCCTAAGATCAGAAACATTTCCCTTGTGGAAAGGACTTTGAGAAAATCTTCCTTAACGGAGGTAACGGCGCTTGAAAAGTCTTTGAGTTGGCTCGCTACAACCGCTTCTGCATCCCCTTTTATAGGGCTTTTTGGGACGGTTGTGGGAATAATTAATGCCTTTGAAGGATTAGGTAAACTTGAATCCACTTCAATTCAGGCGGTTGCTCCGGGTATTGCGGAGGCTCTTGTGGCAACTGCTTTTGGTCTTTTTGCAGCTATACCGGCGGTAATTTTTTACAACCATTTTTTATCTAAAATAAAGTATATCTCTTCACTTCTTGACGATTTTACCACTGAACTCCTGAATTTGATTGAGAGAAATTTAACCTGAGGTGAGTTTATGGCTTTTTTAAGTGAAAAGGGACGGGTGGAGTCATCACTTGCGGAAATAAATGTTACTCCCTTAGTGGATGTTATGCTTGTTTTGTTGATTATTTTTATGATTACCGCTCCCATGATACACAGTGGTGTGGAAGTA
>JAMOQF010000002.1 GCA_027064125.1 Acidobacteriota bacterium | reverse complement strand
AAGATCTGGATAAAAAGAAAAGGTGTCAAACTAAAATAATAAATAGAATAATAAATAGAATTCCCCCCACAATCCCTATCGTGGGTTTATAGGAAAGAGAAAATTTGAAAATTCAGGAAATTAGGCAATTCAGAATTTAGAGTAATTTAGTGTCAGGCAGGAAATTCAGGCAGGAAATTCAAGAAAAGTTTAAAGGTTTTTAGGGCTGATAAGTAAGAGAAAAAAACCTATAACTGGCAATCACTTATTTTTTTTGCAAAAACCAACTATTAAAGAACGATTAAAGAAAATCTCTTTTTTCATCCTACAAACCTTTAAGGGGGGTTCAGAGCGGGAAAGCAAAAAGAAAACTCAATACTGGCAATAACTCAAAATCTTCTGGCAAGGACTGACAATTAAGATTAACACTTTTCCTTCTATAAACCTACTGGAAGGCATATAGGGTGGGCAAATAAAGAAAAAAATTAAAACTGGCAATACCTAAAATTTTTCTGGCAGAGACTAACAACTAAAATTATCTCTCTTGCCTTCCTATAAACCTTTTGAAAGGTATTAGGGGAAGGGAAGGAAATAAACAATGGAAATAATCGGGGACAGACCAACTTAAAAAGTGTCAGGCAGAAAGTTTGTTGTTTCAGAAATTGAAGCAAGTATTATCTACAGGGTAAACTGAATAAATTAAAAATTCCTAAACTTAAAGGCCTACTACAAAATAAAATCCACTATTTATCCAGACTTTGATATTTTAAAATTAACTGTCTAAATTAATTCCCATAAAATCCCCATGAAACTTTCCCCTTTTTCTCTAAAAAATAGTTTCACACAACTACCTACCACAAAAGCCCTAAAAATTCTCCCTAAAAATGTTATACCACAGAGGTTTAAATGAAGGTTATCTTATTCCATATTTTTTTAACTTCTGAATGAGGGACTGTCTCGTGATGCTTAGCATCTTCGCCGCCCTTGTCCTATTTCCATTACACTCTCTAAGAGCCCTCTCTATCAAACTTCTTTCAAAATTTGACAACTCCCTCTTTAAATTAAAGCCACCACTAAAAAACTCACCCCTTTTTTCACCATCCCCTTCTAAAATTTCCCCTGAAATCATGGATGTGGTTATCCTCCCCCCATCCGGCAAAAGTATTATCAGTTTCTCCACCTCATTTTGAAGTTGCCTAACATTTCCGGGCCAAAAATAATTTTTGAAAATCTTAAGCACTCCATCCTCCACCCCCCCTATCCTCTTATTAAATTTTTTAGAGAGTTTTTCTAAAAAATATCCAAAAAGAACTTCAATATCTTCTCTTCTCTCTCTCAAGGGGGGGATATGAATCCTGAACACATTTAATCTGTACCAGAGATCCTCCCTGAATTTATTTTCATCCACAAGTTTTTTGAGATCCCTATTTGTGGCTGCAATTATTCTTACATTTACCTTTTCAGGCTTTTCAGATCCTACCGGCCACACCTCCCCATCCTGAAGAACCCTCAATAATTTTGTCTGAATATTAAGAGGGGTTTCACCTATCTCATCTAAAAAAATTGTCCCCCCATCCGCAAGTTGAAAAAAGCCCTTTTTATCCCTATTTGCCCCAGAAAATGCACCCCTCTTATATCCAAAAAATTCACTCTCAGCAAGTTCTGAAGGAATAGCCCCACAGTTTACAGGTACGAAGATATTCTTCCCCCTTTTACTGCTGTTGTGAATATATCTTGCCAGAAGTTCCTTTCCCGTTCCGGTTTCTCCGGTGATTAAAATGGTTGTATCCACATCCACAATTTTTGATGCCATCTCCAGAATTTTTTTCATCTCCTCACTTTTAAAAATAATATTCCCCTCATTGAAAAACTCATCAACTTCTCTCTTTAAAATATAGTTTTCAGCCCTTAACCTTTCATTCAACAACTTTAACTTTTCTGTCAAAATCCTATTTTCCTTCTCAAGTTCAACTTTTTCCAGCACATCCCTTACAATAATTCTCAACTCATCGGGATTCCACGGCTTTGTTATATACCTGTGAACCTCCCCCTCATTTATGGCCTCGATGAGGTCATCACTTTCAGTATACCCAGTAAGGACAATCCTAACAATATGGGGATTTATCCTTTTACTCTTTTTAAGCAGTTCTATCCCCGTCATATCCGGCATTTTTTGATCAGATATGATGACATCCACCTTCCTCTTTTTCAAAATTTCAAATCCGTCAATGGCTGAACTGGCTTCAAATATCTCATATTCATTCCCAAACGTTCTTTTCAATTTTTTCAAATTGGAAGGCTCATCATCAACTATTAACATCCTATATCTCTTCTTCACATATCATCTCCTATGGGAAGAATAATTTTAAAAGTGGTACCCTCTCCCTCCTTGCTAATCACTTCAATTTTTCCCCCGTGATTTTTAACAATGTTATAACTTATACTCAATCCCAGTCCAAGTCCCTCCCCAACTCCCTTTGTGGAGAAAAAGGGATCAAATATCTTTTTTATGTTTTCTTTTGAAATTCCAGAGCCACTATCTGATATTTCGACAAAAAAGTTCTTTTTACCCCTCTTTGTTTTTATTACTATTTTTCCCTTTCCCTCAATTGCATCAATGCTATTTGATAAAATATTTAAAAACACCTGCTCAATCTTTCCCAACATTACCTCTATTTCACCATTTTTACAATAATTTCTCTCAATCTCAATTCTTCTCTTATATCTATTCCTGAGTAAATTTAAGGCCATATCTATTACCCTGTGGACATCAACCCTCACCTTCTTTTCAGAAGGTTTCCTTGAAAATATCTTTAAATCATCCACAAGATTTTTTATCCTTTCAGCCCCTTCATTTACTTCATGTAATATCTCTTTAAAATCCCCTAAAATATAGTCAATATTGAGTTCCTTTCTCTTTTTCAATACATCTTTTCTATCCCCCACAAAATTCTCTAAAAAACGAATGTACTCCTCAATGGAATTAAAATATTTTTCCAGAAAATCCACATTGCCATATATGAAGTTAAGGGGATTTTTTATCTCATGGGCAATCCCAGCAAGTAAAGTGCCAAGTGCTGCCATCTTTTCTTTTAAAATAACATCATCTCCTAAAGGGAGATCATCTTTTTTTTTCATGATAATACATCTTTTAAAGATTTATTAAATTATAGTATAATATCAACGATTGCTGACATACAATAATTTTATTTACTGGGAGGATTAAATGGCGACCGGTAAAACAAGAAGAGAACACTGGGGCTCTAAAATTGGTTTCATACTTGCCGCTTCAGGTTCTGCCATAGGACTTGGAAATATCTGGAGGTTCCCCTATGTGACAGGAGCAAATGGCGGTGGTGCCTTTTTGTTTATCTATTTGCTGTGCGTGTTTTTAATAGGACTTCCCGTAATGCTTGTGGAACTTAGCATAGGGAGGCATGGGAAGAAAAATCCCGTTGGGGCAATAAAAAAGATATCACCGGATTCAAAGTGGAGTCTTGTGGGATATCTGGGAGTGATAACAGGGGTAGGAATACTTTCATACTATCTGGTTGTTGCTGGATGGACACTTGGATATTTTTTCAAATCCCTCGCATATTCACTTAATAAAGTACATTTTGCCCAGTTTGTTTCAAATGCCCCCACCCAATCACTCTCTTTCGTTCTCTTTTTAGCCCTAACCGCCTTTGTGGTGGCAGGTGGAATTTCTGACGGAATAGAAAAAATGACAAAGATCCTGATGCCCATACTCTTTTTCTTAATGATACTCCTCATAGTAAGATCAATGACACTTGAAAACTCCATGAATGGACTTAAGTTTTTTATAATTCCAGATTTCTCAAAGGTAAGTGGTAAAACCTTCATCTACGCCCTGGGACAGGCTTTCTTTTCCTTAAGTCTTGGAATGGGCGCAATGATTACCTATGGAAGTTATATTGACGATAAGAGTAATCTCGTATCCTCTGGATTTTATGTGGTATTTTTTGATACATTAATAGCGGTAATGGCAGGTTTTATAATCTTCCCTGCAATTGGTGGAGCACCTTCAAAAAGTGGCCCGGGACTTGTATTTGTGGTTTTAAAAAATATTTTCCTTAAAATGCCCATGGGAGAACTTGTGGCCATACTTTTTTTTGCACTCCTTGCAATTGCAGCCCTTACCTCAACAGTTTCACTCATGGAAGTCGCCGTATCCTACTTGATTGACGAAAAGGGCTTTGAGAGAAGAAAGGCAGTATTTTTAACATCCTTAATAACACTATTCTGGGGAATTCCATCTTTGCTTTCATTGGGAGCAGTACCCTCCCTCACAAAAATTTACAAGGGAATGGGATTTTTAGATTTAATGGATTTCATTTTCGGAAATATCTCACTTACCCTGGGATCACTGCTTCTCTGCCTTTTCATAATTTTTGTGTGGAAATTTAAAAATGCAGAAAAAGAACTCTCCAGGGGATTTGAAAAATTTAAAAATTTTAGTATCCTATGGAAAATTTCAATTGGGATACTTGCACCCCTTGCAATATCAATAGTTATGATTTACATATTAATAACAGGTGAAACCCTTGGATAACGATAATGGATAAAATCCTTTCAGAAATTTTAAAAATCGCAACTGACTATAGAGACTTTATGTGGGGCAACTGGATGGTTGCCCTTCTTGTGGGAACTGGAATTTTGCTCACCATTATCACAGGTGGAGTTCAATTTAGAAAATTTAAAAGGGCACTTGAACTCTTTTTCACATCTTCAAGGGAAAAGGGTGGAAAGGACTCCAAAAACATCTCTCCCTTTGCAGCGCTTATGACAGCCCTCGCGGCAACTGTGGGAAATGGAAACATAGCAGGTGTTGCTGCGGCAATTGCCACAGGTGGGCCCGGCGCCCCCTTCTGGATGTGGATCTCTGCCCTATTTGGACTTGCCACAAAATATGCTGAAGGATTTTTAGGAGTATATTTCAGGGAGAAAAATCCTGATGGTTCTTATGCCGGTGGCCCAATGTACTACTGTAAAAAGGGGATAAAAAACAAAAAATTGGGAAAATTCTTAGGTGGTGCCTTTGCAATTTTTGGAGGCTTTGCAGCACTTTTTGGCACTGGAAACATGGCCCAGTCAAATTCAATGGCCCTTGCAATTGACGCAGCATTTAAAAAACATGGTCTGGCAGGAGGTTTCCCCTTCTGGATATCAGGGCTTGTAATAACAATCCTTACGGGACTTGTGGTAATAGGTGGAATAAAAAGAATTGCCGCAGTTGCTGAAAAACTTGTCCCAGCAATGATACTTATTTATTTTACCGGAACAATAATCCTTCTTGCTAAAAATTTTTCACTAATCCCCAAGGCCTTTGAAACAATATTCTTATGTGCCTTTAACCTGAAGGCTGCAGGCGGTGCCGTAATTGGTATAGGGGTAAAAAGGGTGGTAAGTCTCGGAGTAAGTAGAGGAGTCCTTTCAAATGAAGCAGGTCTTGGTTCTGCAGCAATAGCCCAGAGTGCCTCCTGGTCAAATGATCCAAAGGACAATGGTTTAATTGCAATGTTGGGAGTATTTATAGATACAATTGTTGTAAACACCCTTACAACACTTATGATCGTTGTAACGGGTGCATGGCTATTAACACCTGCGGCAGGTGGAGGAAATCTCACAAGTACTGCCCTTACCTCATATGCCCTTGAGACATCTATTCCCTATGGAAGTATTATAATAGCAGTTTCATCATTTATTTTTGGATACACCACGCTCATTGGCTGGTGTTATTATGGAGAAATCTGCTGGGAATATATCTTTGGATGGAAATCAATTTATTATTACAGGATAATTTACATCACCCTCCTTTTTATAGGAGCAGTTGTACAGGGAAAATTTATAAACATAGTATGGTTTGTGGGAGAGGCTTCAAATGCCTTCATGGCAATTCCAAATCTGATAGGGCTAATACTTTTAAGTACACTTGTGGCAAGGGAAACAAAAAAAATGTATGGAAGGAGAAATTTAAATGTTTGAAACAAGAGTCACAGAACTTCTGGGAATTAAATATCCCATAATTCAAGGTGGTATGATGTGGGTATCTAAGGCAGAACTGGTATCTGCCGTATCAAATGGTGGGGGATTGGGTATACTTTCAGCGCTTACCTTTAAAACACCTGAAGAATTAGGAGAAGAAATAGATAGATGCAGAAAACTTACATCAAATCCCTTTGGAGTAAACATAACCTTCCTGCCAACATTAAAACCTGTAAACTATGATGAATATATAGATGTAATCATCAAAAAGGGCATAAAAATCGTGGAAACTGCTGGTAGAAACCCAGAGCCCTATATGGAGAAACTTAAAAAAAATAATATAACTGTAATACACAAATGCACATCTGTCAGACATGCAAAAAAGGCGGAATCCATAGGATGTGATGTCATAAGTATAGATGGATTTGAATGTGCAGGCCATCCAGGAGAAGATGATATAACTTCCCTTATTCTAATTCCAAGGGTGGCTGAAGAAGTTAAAGTCCCGGTAATTGCGTCCGGTGGTTTTGCAGATGGAAGGGGATTTGTGGCAGCCCTTTCATTGGGGGCAGATGGGGTAAATATGGGAACGAGATTCTTAGCAACAGAAGAGGCCCCCATCCACCCCAATATTAAAAAGAAACTCCTTGAAGCAAAGGAGACTGACACAATACTTGTGGAAAGATCTCTAAAAAATAGTGTCAGGGTCTTAAATAACGCACACGCAAAAAAAGTAAAGGAGATGGAAGAAAGGGGGGCAACCCTTCAAGAACTTGCACCCCTTTTAAGTGGGCTTCTGGGACTAAAAGCCATCCAGACGGGGGATCCCGAAAACGCACTTCTCGCATGTGGAGAGGCGGTTGGACTGATAAAGGAGATCTTACCTGTAAAAAAAGTTATTGAAAAAATAGTGGAAGAAGCAAAGGAAATCATACAGAAAAGGCTATTTCCATTGGTGGAAAAAGATTAAACTATTTACCATACAATGTGTTAAAATTATATTGTAATTTATGGATGGTAATTGAAAGTGGATTATAGACTTTACAACCTTTCAGTTAATAAAAAATTTATCTTCTTTTTAAGATTTCTCTTTTTACTATCCATATTCTTTTTCTATTTTAAATATCTAAAAATTGCCTCTGGTGATTTATTTTTCCTATTTCTCATATCACTCATCCCCTTTTCTTTTCTATTTTACAGGGGAAATGTACTCAGAAAAAAGCACTTTTCAAAGGCTATTTTCACATTTGATACAGTGGTTTTTCTCCTCCCAGGAATTTTAAAGAACGTAAACTGCTTAAAAATTTTAATCCCCTGCTGGGTAATATTTTTTACAGCATTTCTAATCTCAAATTTTAAGAAGGGGATTCTACTTTATCTGACAATTCCCATATTGATATATATGGAAGCCAACACCAACATACAGTTTGATCTAATATTAATTGCCTCATCCGCAGTAATACTTTTCACTTCAATTTTATATGGTAGTTTTCTGGGACAGGGGGCAAATGAACTGATAAATTCAATTAAAGAAAAAGATGAACTTATAAAAAACTTCAAAAAGATATTTGAAAAAATTGAAGAGCAATATGGAACCCTCACAATCAAAAATTTTGCCACAAAGTTATTTGAAACTTTCAAATTTCTCTTTAAGGATGGGGAGATAACCATTTACACAGTGGAGAAAAACATCTGTAAAGTAATTGAAAGCACAAATATAAGAGAGATAAACAATGAATTTGAACTTGAATACTCTCAAAATATAAAAAAAGTCCTCGAAGATGGAAGAATCCTCTATGAAAAGGGGGAATTACTTGACAAAAAAGAGATGACCTTCATTTATTTGCCAATACTCTATGGCAACAATAGGATTAATTTAATTGTAAAAATTGTGGAAAAGGAAGAAAATTTCACATCCGCCAAAAAGGAACTTCTTAAAATCCTTTTTAAACTCACATCCTCTTACTCCAAGGTGGTTTTTAATCTTGAAGAAATAAATGGAGAAAAGGAAAAATATCGAGAAAAATTAATGGAAATCTCTGAAAGTAATTTTACATATAGATATATAGGAGAGTTTACCCACAATTCCAACACAGGCAAAAATAAAAGAGATCTAATTTTTAACCTTTATGAAATAGTTAAAAAACATTTTAAAAATTGTGATCTCATGGCATTCAAGTATGACAGCCAGACCTTATCCCTTCTCTTTGACATAAGTTTCCCACATGAACTTGAAAATGATTTCAAAAATCTTGTGATAAAAGAAGAAAACAAACTCTGGGAAGCATTGACAAGGGATAAAATATTAATATTTGGCGACTTAATGGAACTTGATACAACAATTAACAGAACCATCTTCCAATCAAATGGGATAAAATCCATAATAGTTATCCCATATAATATAAATTTCAACAACCAGAAGGGAATAATACTTCTCTGTTTCAGGGAAAACTACGATTTCAAAAAGGAAGATTTGTTTTTACTGGTTGAACTTAAAAAGGCCTTTGAATTTTTACTTAAAGGTCTTATATTTCCATCATCTTTTGAAAAATACAGTAGATTCCTAAACTTTGAAATAGAAATAATTTCAACTATTTTAAATTTAGATCTACTTGACTTCATAAATAAAATTAAAGAGGAGATAAAGGAAATATTGGATCTGGACTTTTCAGAATTTTTCTTCTTAAAAGAAAATGACATAAAACCTGCCTTTTTACAATCCTTTAACGACCAAGAATTACTTAAAGAATTAAACGAAATCATTCTAAAAAAGAAAAGAAAGATTAAAAGGAAAATAGACAAATACACAGGCGAACCCCTTTTTCAACTTTTAATTCCCGTAAAGCAGGATGAAGTTTATGGTGTTTACTACTTTAAAGGATATATAAAAGACATCTCAAGGGAAGAATTAAACTTCATTGAATTTCTTGCCAATCTAACTGCAATAAAAATAGTATCTGAAAAGACTCCCGCAATTAAAAAGATACAGGAGAAGAGAGAAAATTTAACTGATTTCCTCTCAAGGCTATCTGAAGAAATAAAATTAATGGATCAAAAAAAATATTCCCTCGGAATTGTAAACATATGCGCTCTATCAAAAATAAACAGAGAATATGGTTTTGAAAGGGGAAACAATCTCATACAAATCACAAAAAAGATTCTGGAAAAACATATACCTTCAAGAATAGGAGAAATATACGATTTACACAGGGGGATATTTCTAATCTTTTTGAGAAATATGAATCTGGCAGGAGCAGTAAAATTATGCAAAAAACTACTTTTAGAGGTTGAAACAGACTTCCCTCTCTTAAAATTAAACATTGGGCTTGCCTCATTTCCAAGGCATGGTGAAGATATATCTCAGATATATTTTAGTGCTGAAGAATCCCTCAACAGGGCAAGATCAAAAGGGGAAAACAACATATTCTTTCCACCCGAAGAAACTTTCATATATGGAACAGAAAAGAAATCGGTAAATTTTGAAAGTGAAATTGAAAAAATCTTAGGAGATGAAAAAACCACCGGTCCCCACACAATAGAAGAATTAAATGAATTCATAGAAGCACTTATAAAGAAAAAGTTAAAACTTGAAGAGATAGGAATAATACTTCATAGACTTGTATTAAGAGTTGATTACCCTGACAATGAAGGAGAAAACTACAATTTTGTTCCAGAACTATCTCTTTTAATTGGCAAAAAGGCAGGACTTTCCCGCCAGCAACTTGCTGTTTTGAAATTTGCCGCACTTTTTTACGATATAGGTAAATTTTATATCAAAGGTGAAATCCTCTATGCACCAAGGCAACTTAAAGAGGAGGAAAAGAAAAATGTGGTGGAACATGTAAATGTCGGCGTTGTGGAAATTTTAATGCCCCATAAAATATTCAATCCCATATTAAAAACCATAAAATTTCACCACGAAAATTGGGATGGAAGTGGATACCCATGGCAATTAAAGGGGGATGAAATCCCCATTGAATCGAGAATACTATTTTTAGTGGACTCTTTTAAAGCACTTGTGACAAACAGGCCCTATAGAAAGAGGTCAGCTATTTTTGATGCATTAAAGATTATAAACTCTCTTAAAAACAAACATTTTGATCCAAAACTTGTGGAAATTTTAAATGGAATTTACGGTTACAATGAAAAAATTAGTTGAAATTTTTTACAACATAAAGATTGAACCCACTTTTTTAAAACTACTCATAAGCACCCTGCTGTGTAGTATTGTAGGCATAGAAAGGGAGATAAGACAAAAACCCGCAGGTTTAAGGACAAATATATTAATAGGTCTTGGTTCCACCGTATTTACAATAATATCTTATCAAATGGCACTCTACTTCGGTGGAGATCCCACAAGGATTGCAGCCCAGATAATCACGGGAATAGGTTTCATTGGTGGCGGTGTAATAGTTCAATCCCGTATGAGCATAAAGGGAATAACTACTGCTGCCACAATATTTGTGGTTGCATCCATTGGCATGGCTGTTGGTGCAGATAAATTTGGAGTTGCAATTGCTGTGACCATAATATCTGTTGCGGTACTTTATCTCTTAGGATACTTCGAAAATTTCATAGAAAAAAGGGATCTGGAAAAAGAAATAACCTTAAAATTGGAGAATAAAGAGAATTTAGATGAATTATTTAAATACTTGAGTTTTCTAAATATAGAAGTTAAATCCATTAAATATGAAAGGATGGATGATGAAGCTGTTAGATTAAAAATAACCGTATCTGCAAGAAACAATCTGGAACTTGAAAAATGTGATTTGTTATGTGACCTGATAACAAGTGAGGGCAAAAAGAATGGAGAAAAATAAACTTTTACACATAAAAATAGGCAAAAATGAATTTTTACTTGATTTGAATTTTGTGGAAAAAGTTGATAACTCTTATGAATTATTTCCAATACCTTTTGTGGATGACCATATTAAAGGACTTGTATATATTATGGGTGAAATATGGGTGGTTATCTCCATCGAAGACTTTATAGGCGAAAAAAGAGTTGAAAGACCTTTAAACAATTTAATCATACTGTTAAGAGAGGAGGAAAACTTTATTGCTCTGTTGTGCGATGAAATAAAAGGAATTCACGAAGAACAGATTATTTCAAAAAAGACACTTGAGATGGGGGAAAAAAATCTTCCCCTTGATTCCATAACAAAAGTGTATGTAATAGATGAAGCCCCTGTCTATAAAATAGATTTTAAAAAACTTATCAGGGAATTGAGTAGATTTTAAAATGGAAAGACTCGTTGTATTTAAATTTAATGAATCCATTCTTGGAATAGATATAGAAGAAGTTGAAAAATTTGAAAGGGAAATATCTGGCGAAAAAATAAATATAAATCTCAAAAATGGTGAAAAAATTCTGGTAGAGGAAATAATAGATGTAAATTTTTCCCCATTGTGGGAAGTGATTCCCTTAAATAGTTTCTATAAAATATCAAATGCATATTTTATAAATAAATTTTTCAAATTTGAAAAGAAGATTTCATATCTTATAAATTCAAAAAAATTTATTGAGAGGTTAAAGAAAAATGAAAAAGGATAAAGAAAAAACTTTTCTATACCTTGGTATTTTTTCACTTCTGATGCTTACCATACTTAATTTCATAAAATTTGAGAATCAACTTCTAAAAGCAATTCCTGTCATATTATTTCTCATAATAGCCATATTCTGCATAAAAATTGTATGGGAACTCAACGAATTGAACAGAAAAAAAATACATCGGGAAAACAGGGAACTCAAAAAAGCCCTTACAGATGTAAAAGAAATTATATCTTATCTAAAGGAGGGGGATCTCTCCTTTAAAGTGGATCCTGAAATGGGAAAGGGTATATTTAAAGACATTTACAAAGAAATTAAAGAGACAAAAAGTAACATCACATCCCTTCTCAAAAAAATTCAAAAAACGTCTGCAAGGTTAAGTAATAGTGCCCAAAATATTACCATGAATTCAAGTGAACTCTCATCTGGGAGTGCTGAAGAAGCAGCAAGTGTAACTGAAATAACCTCCACCATGGAGGAACTTTCAAAAACTGCAAAACAGATCTCAAATAATAGTAAAGACCTTGCCTCCTTTACTGAAAAAACTGAAAAAGAAGCAAAAAATGGAAGCGTGACAATTGCAGAAAGTATCTCATCCTTAAATAAGATGAATGAAAAGATAAAGACAATCAGCGAAAATGCATATATACTGGGAGAAAAGTTTCACAGAATTGATAAAATACTTGAAATCATAACTTCCATAGCGTCTGAAACTCACATACTTGCACTTAATGCCTCAATAGAAGCGGCATCTGCAGGCGAATTTGGAGATAGATTCAGTGTCATTGCCCAGGAGGTGAGGAAACTTGCCGCAAAATCAAAGGAAGCAGTAGAAGAAATAAAAAACATATTTGGGGAACTCCAAAAATCCATTGAAGACATGATCATGTCAACGGAGGATGGCTATAAAGAGTTTGAAACCGCCTCGCAAAAGGCAAAACAAATTCAGGATACTTTTCTGGCCATTTCTAAAGCCGTTGAATCTTCGACCCAGTTTACAAAGGAAATATCCCTTGCTACGCAACAGCAGACAACAGCCACAAATCAGGTGGCAATGACACTTAAAGATATCTCAACTGTCGCAAAGCAGACAGCAGAAGCCATAAAAGAATTTAATGAAGAGGCAAACAACCTGAATGAAATTGCCCTTGAAACCCAACTTACCGTTCAAAACTTCATTATCCCATCGGATAGAAACATCAAATTTTTGGCAAAAAATCTCTCCTCAAGAGATGAAGTCAGAAACTACCAGAAAAAACTCCCCAAATCACTTCTGGAAGAATTCGTGGAAAAGCACAAATTTGTGGAAATCATATTCATAACAAATCTGGATGGCCACTTATCCATATTTCACAAAAATCCAGACATAAAAATGCCACTGGACGCAGCCCTATACGATCCAAACCTAAACTTATCCCACAGACCCTGGTTTTACAGTGTAGTGGAAACAAAAAAGCCATTTATCTCAGAACCCTATACCTCACTACTGACCCAGGAAAAATGTATTACTGTATCTGCACCGATATTTAACGAAGAAAATGATTTAATAGGTGTCTTGGGCATAGATATTAATGCCTATACCTGGAGCAAACTCTCGTAAAAATGACAATGGATAAAGGAAAATATTTTAAACTATTTAAACAGGAGACATTTGAAAGGATATCCAAAATAGAGGATCTCCTCCTAAAAATGGAAGAAATAGGTATCAAGGAAAATCTCCTTGCAGAAATTAAAAGAGAGATGCATACCATAAAGGGGAGTGCAAAAATAATTGGATTTAATAACACCTCAGAAATTGCCCATACATTTGAAGAATTATTTAAAGATAAAGGGAAAATAGAAAAATTCTCATTAAAGGAAATCGCCAACCTAACTTTAAAGAGTTTAAAAACAATAAAAACCTTAGTTGAAAAAAATGACGATATATCTCAGGTAATAGAGGAATGGAATGAAATAAAAGAAAAAATTGAAAATATAATAAAAACAAAAGATACAAAAAAAATAACCTTTAAAAAGGAAAATGATATAACAACTTCCATAAATATCAGGGAAAAAATCAAAAAAAAGTTTCTCAATGTATCTACACAACAAAAAGAGGACAAGATTAAAAATAAAGAAATAGAAAGCGAAACCTATCTGGAAGAACTACCTGATGTATTTAAAATTGATGCAAATACAATAGATGAAATCTCAAAAAGTGCCATAAAGACAAAAGTTCTACAAAATAAATTGGAATCAATCCCTGAAATTTTAAACTTTTACATAGAATCCTTAAATAAAGTTTTCTCCAAATTGTCAAAGGTAGTTGATTCCAGAGACCTCATTGAATTCAGAGACCTCATAAATCTTCTTGAAGAGCAAAAGGAAGATATTGTGAATTCTGTTGAAAACCAACAAAGAGCCTTTAAGGAACTATGGGATAAAATATCAGAACTTAAACTCATCCAACTAAGTGTAATTCTGGACATCTATCCATCATACATCAGAAATTTCTCAAAGAAATTTGGTAAAAAAATTGATCTTAAAATCACAGGGAGCAAATGTAAAATAGACAAAAGAATCGTTGAAAAATTAAATGAAGCACTTATCCACATTGTAAGAAATGCAATTTCACACGGAATTGAACCACCTGAAGAAAGGAGAAAAATAAATAAATCTGAAAAAGGAAAACTTGAAATAAAAATAAGCGAAAATCGTGGGGTAATTGCAATTCAAATTTCAGACGATGGAAGGGGTATAGATACTGAGAAAATAAAGAAAAAGGCTCTTGAAAAAGGGCTCTATACCGCAGAAGAGTTAGGAAAGAAAAATGAAAGAGAGTTAATGGATATAATTTATGAATCAGGGTTTTCTACAGCAGAAAATATTGATGAAATTTCAGGTCGCGGAATTGGAATGGATGTTGTGAAAAGAAAAATTGAGGAAATTGGAGGGAATGTTTCGATTAAAAGCAAAGTCGGGGAGGGGACAACAGTCACAATTGAAATTCCTGTCTCCATATCCACGCACAAAGTCATAATCTTCAACCTAAACAAATCTCTACTTGGTTTTATGGAAGAAAACATCGAAAGAATTGAAAAATTTGATGTGGATAAAATCAGGGGAGAAGGGAAAAATTTCTATTTATACAACCATGAGATTTTACCTTTAATTTCCCTGACAGAAAATAGGGAAGGAGATGTAATTTTCTTTAAAAAGGGTGGTAAAAAAGTAGCCATTTTCCTCAAAAACATTTTAAGTAGAGAAGAAGTAATTATTAAAAAAAGTTCCTTCTTAAGTGGATATTTGCAATTTAATGGATTTGGAATAGATCACAAGTCCAGAATAATTACAATTCTAAACCCCTTCAAACTTGATGAAAATATGAGATTTGATGTAAAGGAAGAAAAAAAAGTCCTAAAAAAGAAAAAAATTCTACTTGTAGAGGATTCAGCCATCACCAGAGAACTTGAAAAAAATATTCTTGAGAAAAATGGATTTGAAGTTGTGGAAGCAGAAAATGGAGTTGAAGCCTTTGAAAAACTCGGTGCTGAAGACATAGATTTAATCATTAGCGACATTGACATGCCCATAATGGATGGTTTTACCATGGTGGAGAAAATAAAAAAGAAGGATGAATATAGAAATATACCAATAATAATCGTTACAATGAAGGAATCAAATGAAGACAAACTCCGGGCAATACATCTTGGAGTGGATGGATATATTACCAAAGAAAATTTCATGGGAACAAGATTATTAAGAATAGTAAATAAGTTCTTATAAGGTAAAAATGGAAAAAATAAAAGTTCTAATAGTAGATGATTCAGAATTTATCAAAACCTTTCTCACTGAAATTCTTGAAAATGTTAAAGATATAGAAATTTCAGACTACGCCACAGATGGCGATGAAGCCATTGAAAAATTAAAATCAAAAGAAATAGATGTAATCCTCATGGACATTGAGATGCCAAATAAAAATGGAGTCCTTGCCACAAAGGAAATTATGGCAAAAATTCCAAGACCCATAATAGTTTTCTCCACTTATGGGGAAGATGAAGTAAAGGATAAGTTTAAACTATTTGATTACGGAGCGCTTGAATACATCAAAAAAGTCAACTTTTTTAATTTGAGCAAAGATGAAAAGGAGAGATTTAAAGGTAAACTGATAGAAAAAATCAAACTTGCATCCAGAATAAATGTCATTCCACATATTCACCAGTGGAAAGAAGGGGAAGCAATTTTTCCAATTTTAAACAGGAGGATTAAAATCATTGGAATCGGTGCATCTACCGGTGGCCCCAAAACAATAAAAAAAATAATTTCAAATCTTGAAAAAGACTTCAACATACCTATTTTAATTGTTCAACACATTACAAGTGGATTTCTGGAAGATTTTGTTAATTCACTCACACCCATAACTACAAAAAATGTAAAAATCGCGGTAAATGGTGAAAAGATAGTTGACAATGTAATATACTTTATGCCCAATGGTTACCAACCTGTTCTGGAAAATGGAAACATCTTTCTGGATAGATTTGCAAGAGATGTGGGAGGTTTTAAACCCTCGGTTAATGTCTTATTTAGTGAAATAGCAAAAGACTACAGAGATGAAAGTGTAGGAATAATTTTAACCGGCATGGGATCTGATGGTGCAGAAGGGCTTTTAAAAATAAAAAGGGCTGGTGGAATAACCATCGCACAGGATGAAAAAAGTTGTGCAATATTTGGAATGCCCCAAAAAGCCATTGAAATTAATGCGGCTCAATTTGTTTTTAATATTGAAAAAATAATAAACTTCCTTAATAATATCTATAGGAAGTAAGAAAAGAGGGTAAATATGAAGAAAAAAATATTACTTGTTGAAGACAGTCAGATGGTAAGAAAAATGTACAGAGACCTCTTTGAAAAGAAGGGTTATGAAGTTATTGAAGCAGAAGATGGAATAGAAGGTGTAGAGAAATTCTTTTCAGAGGTACCTGACATAGTCGTATCTGACATTGATATGCCCAAGATGAATGGATATCAACTCACAAGACTCTTAAAGAGTTCGCCCCTTTCTTCATCCATCCCAATAATTTTACTCACATCTCTCACTGAGGCAAGGCACTATTTCTGGGGGTTTCAAACAGGTGCTGACGAATACATTTCAAAAGATGAACCATCTGAAATTCTACTGGAAAAGGTAAAAAAACTTCTCAATAAAAATAAAAGTAAGGAAGAGGACAATATAAAAAAAGAAATCAGGGAAAATTTCTCCTCCTTTGATATACTTTCCCTATTAAATAAGCAATTGGATGACAGGCTATTTGAACTTACAATTCTAAATTACATAGTATCAACTGTCTTTGAAAATAAAGATTTTAAAAATTCCATTAAATCCCTTTTAAAAATAATTTCTGACATCTTAGATGCAAATGTATATTCCCTTACAATATGTGCTTCAGAAGAAATATTCATCTTTATAAATTCCGATTTTTCCCTCTCCCCCGCTTATCTTGAGGGTTTTTCAGTAAAAATAATAGATGTCCTCGAGGAAACCACCGGAAAGGATATGAGTGAAGTAAATTTCAACATTGAATACTTCAGCAATGTTGGAGAAGATATAACCGAATTCAATGAAGATAATCTTTTATTTGAATTCAAAAGGGTATCTGATGAAATTATCATAGCCCTTTCCTTTGATAGAAGTAGTGAATTCAATAGAGAAGAAAAAAATTTAATTTCGAAGTTTGCAAAACATATATCCATTGTGGCAGCCCACGCATATTTACATCAAAAGATAAAAAACCTCTCAATAAAAGATGGACTTACAAAACTTTACAACAAAAGACACTTCCTTGAAATTTTAGAAAGGGAAGTAAACCGCTCCATCAGATATAACAGCATATTCTCACTTATATTTATAGACATAGACAACTTCAAAAAAGTAAACGACACATATGGACATCTATTTGGAGACATGGTGCTAAAGAAAATTTCTGATGTAATAGTTTCAATCATAAGATCTTCAGATGTGGCGTGCAGATTTGGAGGAGAAGAATTTCTCATAATGATGCCAGAAATTGACAAAAAAAAGGCATGTGTTGCTGCTGAGAGAATGAGAAAAAAGGTTGAAAGTCTTGATTTCAAAACCTCAAGTGGTGAAATAGTTAAAGTAACCATCAGTGCTGGAATCGCTTCAAGCACTGATATAAACTTCAAAGAAAGCAACATTGACGAACTCATAAAAATGGCTGATGGAAAAATGTATATGGCAAAAAATAAAGGGAAAAATAGAGTTGAATGTTAAAAAATCTGGAATCTCTACTTGAACAAAAATTTGGATTCGGAATTGACAAAAGTTTGAGAAATAGACTTCTGGAATACATTCACAAAAGATGTAAGGAACTGAAAATTTCTCTTGGGGATTTCTTTATCCTGCTTGAAAATGAAAAAGATAGTGAAGAATGGAATAAACTAATAGATGAACTTACAATTAATGAATCCTACTTCTTTAGAATTCCACAACATTTTGAATTTTTAAGCAAAATTATTGTGGAACTCGTTGAAAAAAAAGAAAAAATTAACATTCTCTCAGAGGGGTGTTGTACAGGGGAAGAGCCCTATACAATTGCAATTGTACTAAAAGAAAATCTATCACCTGAAGCCCTAAAAAAAATAGAAATTCTTGGAACAGATGTGAATAGGAAAAATCTCGCTATGGCAAAGGAGGGAATTTTTTCAAAGAGAAAGGTAAGTTTTTGCCCTGAAAATATAAAAAACAAATATTTTACTTTTAAGAACAACAAGTATTATTTAAGCAATGAAATTAAAAAAATGTGCATCTTTAAATACCATAACCTGCTTGATTACAATTATTTAAATTATTTTGGGAAGAAATTTGACATAATTTTTTTCAGAAATGTAATGATCTATTTTAAAAAAGATACAAATATAAAAATCATGGAGGAGATGTATAAACTCCTCGAAGAGGATGGATATCTTTTCACAGGAGCATCTGAATCTCTCTGGGGGATAAATGACGATTTTATTGTAGATTACTACAAAGATACCTTCTACTACAGGAAAAAGGAATCCATAAAAAAAGAAAAAGAGAAAAAGAAAATTCCATCTTCAAAATTTGAGGGAATAAGTATTATAAAAAGAGACTCAATATCCTCAAAATTACCAGATAAAACTCAAGGAAGTATAAAGACAATTCTGCCTGCTCTTCCACAAAAAGAGGATGAATTAAGGGAATTGGCAAAGCTTATTGAAAATGGGAATTTCCTGGAATTTGAAAAGAAAATGGAAAAATTTAAAGGTGAAATCCTGGATAAAAACATAATATTTTTAAAGGGACTTTATTACTTTAGGACTGACAACATTTCTCAGGCAATCAGAGAATTTAAGAAACTCACATTCTTGGATATAGACCTCATTGCTCCCAGATTCTTTTTAAAATTCTGTTTCAAAAAATTAAAAAAAATAGAAGAAGAAGAAAGGGAAAATAAAAACATCTTACAGCTAATTGATGAAAATAGATATAAGAGACTTCCTGTAGAAAAATATATTAGCGAAACAAAGGATCTAAACTTTGAAGAAATTGAAAAACTGTTAAATACAGAAAAATTTACTCAGAAATCTGCTCAAAAAATTTAAAATTCAATTTTATAATTTGGAGCTTCCTTCGTAACTATTACATCGTGTACATGACTTTCCTTTAGTCCACTGTTTGTAATCCTTATAAATTTTGCCTTTTCCTTGAGATCTTCAATTGTTCTACATCCACAATAACCCATACCAGATCTCAGTCCACCCGTAAGTTGAGGTATCAAGTTTCTCAAACTTCCCTTATATGGGACCCTTCCCTCAACCCCTTCAGGGACAAGTTTAGATGCCTCCTTTTCATCCTGAAAATACCTATCGGAACTACCCTCCTTCATGGCCCCTAAAGATCCCATCCCTCTATAGGCCTTATAACTCCTATTCTGATAGAATATGAGTTCACCGGGACTTTCATCTGTCCCGGCAAAGAGAGATCCAATCATAACTGAGTCTGCACCTGCTGCTATTGCCTTTGTTATATCTCCAGAATATTTTATTCCTCCATCGGCAATTAGAGGTATATCATATTCCTTTACCACTTTATAACAATTCATTATGGCGGTTATTTGAGGAACGCCAACACCAGAAACAATCCTTGTGGTGCAAATCGATCCCGGTCCTATTCCCACCTTCACAGCATCAACCCCTACTTCAGCAAGATCCCTTGCCGCCTCTTCTGTAGCAATATTTCCTACTATTAACTGGAGTTCTGGGAATTTTGCCTTAATTTTATTTGCAGCATCCATCACCTTCCGAGAGTGTCCATGTGCAGTATCCACAACGATAACATCCACTTCTGCTTTCACCAACTCTTCAACCCTTTCCATAAAATCGCCCCCAACACCCACCGCTGCCCCCACGACCAGTCTGCCATGTTCATCTCTACAGGCATCCGGAAAATCAATAATCTTCTGAATATCCTTAACGGTTATAAGCCCCTTCAAATTAAAGTCATCGTCCACAATCAGCAACTTCTCAATTCTATGCTTATGTAATACTTTCTTTGCCTCCTCAAGACTTGTGCCTATTGGAGCAGTTATGAGATTCTCTGAGGTCATGAGTTCCTTTACTGGAATATTCATCCGGGTTTCAAATCTCAAATCCCTATTTGTAAGTATCCCCACAAGCTTCTTACCCTCCGTGACGGGTATACCAGATATCTTAAATCTCTTCATTAAATTAAGTGCTTCAGAAACAGATGTCTCTGGAGAAATGGTAATTGGATTTAAAATCATTCCACTTACAGACCTCTTTACTATATCAACCTCTCGTGCCTGATTTTCAATGGACATATTTTTGTGGATTATCCCTATTCCCCCCTCCTCAGCCATTGCCTTAGCCATTTTGGCCTCTGTTACAGTGTCCATTGCCGCACTCACAAGGGGAATATTTAGTTTTATCTTCCTTGTAAGCCTCGTCTGTATATTGGTTTCTGATGGCAAAACTGAAGATTTTGCCGGCACAAGCAATACATCATCAAAGGTGAGGGCTTCTTTCAATATTTTAACCTTTTCCATAATTATCTCCTACCACAACAATTTTTATATTTTTTCCCACTCCCGCAGGGACAGGGATCATTTCTTCCTATCTTTTTCCCCTTAACTATTGGCTTCTGTTTTTTCTGTCCCCCCTGAGCCTCTTTTCTCTCCTCTCCTCTACTATAGGTATAACTTGAACTTTTTTCCTCTCCAAAATCCATAATCACAGATGGCTCAAGTCTCCAGATAAACTTAACAAACTCATCTTCCATCCTATTTAACATATCGTTAAAGAGATTATAACTTTCCTTTTTATATTCAACTATTGGATTCATCTGGCCATATCCCCTGAGCCCAATACCCTCCTTCAGGTGATCAAGGGCAAGTAAATGGTCCTTCCACTGATTGTCAAGAATTTGAAGTAGAATGTATCTCTCAAAGAGCCTCATATTCTCGCTGCCAATACTCTTTTCCTTCTCCTCATATTTTGAAACTATCTTTTTCCACAGTTTATCCCTTAATTCCCCATAACTTAAATTTCTTATGTCTTCTGCAATTTCCTTAATATCTATTCCAAATTCATCTGCGATATTCACGGCAAGATTTTCAACATCCCAATTTTCTTGATCTTTGGTGGCAGGGGTAAATTCATCTAAAAATGAATCCATGATGGCTTCAGCGGTTTCAAGGATGTAGTCTTTTTGTTCCTTCCCCTCAAGAAGTTCTCTTCTCATTCTGTATATTGCTTCCCTCTGCTTATTCATAACATCATCATATTCTAAAAGGTGCTTTCTGGTCTCAAAGTTCTGAGCCTCAACCTGTTTTTGTGCCCTCTCAATCTGCTTTGTAATCATTTTGCTTTCAATGGGCATATCCTCCTGCATTCCAATGGTGGTCATGATGGAGGAAATCTTCTCACCACCATAAATCCTCATTAAATCGTCCTCAAGGCTTAAATAAAACCTTGAAGATCCAGGGTCTCCCTGTCTTCCGGCACGCCCCCTTAACTGATTGTCTATTCTTCTTGATTCATGTCTTTCAGAACCTATGATGTGAAGCCCCCCAAGTTTCACGACCTCGTCGTGTTCATTTTTAACCCTTTCCTTCATCTTCTGAACCATTGCCTCATATTCTTCCCTCGGCACTTCCCTCCAATCTTTCTTCATCCTCTTAAATTCTTCTCTGGCAAGAAATTCAGGATTTCCACCAAGGAGAATATCAGTTCCCCTACCTGCCATGTTGGTGGCAATGGTTACAGCCCCCTTCCTGCCTGCCTGGGCAATTATCTCCGCCTCTTTCTCGTGATATTTGGCGTTTAAAACATTGTGGGGTATACCCTTTTTCTTCAGGAGTCTGCTTAAATATTCAGATTTTTCAATGGAAACAGTTCCCACAAGTATGGGCCTTCCCTTTTCGTGAAGTTCCTCTATTTCCCTTACGATTGCTTTAAATTTTTCCTTTTCCGTCTTATATATAACATCCGGATAATCAATTCTAATCATTGGTTTGTTGGTTGGTATTACCACAACATCTAAACCATAGATCTTCTGAAATTCCTCTTTTTCAGTTTCTGCAGTACCTGTCATACCAGCCAATTTCCAGTACATTCTAAAGTAGTTCTGAAGAGTTATTGTGGCAAGTGTCTGGTTTTCACTTTCAATTTTTACCCCCTCCTTTGCCTCTAAAGCCTGATGAAGTCCATCGCTATATCTCCTTCCAGGCATTAATCTACCGGTAAATTCATCAACTATTATGACTTCGCCATTTTTCACAACGTAGTTCACATCCCTTTTAAAGAGATTGTGAGCCCTTAAAGCCTGATTGATACAGTGGACAAGTTCCATATTCTCAGGTGCATACAGGTTATTCACTCCAAGTAACTTCTCAGCCTTTAAGATACCTGATTCTGTTAGAGTAACCGTGTGCATCTTCTCATCAACAAGGTAGTCAACTTCCCTTTTTAGATATGGAATTATCCTGTCAACCTTATAGTAAATTTCAGTGGACTGCTCAGAGGGACCAGAAATAATCAGTGGAGTTCTCGCCTCATCTATCAATATTGAATCCACCTCATCTATAATTGCATAGAAGTGCTCTCTCTGAACACAATTTTCAATTGAATACTTCATATTGTCTCTTAAATAGTCAAAACCAAACTCATTATTGGTCCCATAGGTAATATCGCAGAGGTAAGCCTCCTTTCTCTCCTTATCATCCATATCACTTTGAATAACCCCAACTGTAAGTCCAAGGTATTTATAAATTTTCCCCATCCACTCGGCATCTCTTCTGGCAAGGTAATCGTTGACTGTTACAATGTGGACTCCCTTACCCACAAGGGCATTTAAATAGGCTGGCATGGTTGCAACAAGTGTTTTACCTTCACCGGTTTTCATTTCAGCAATCTTTGCCTGATGTAAAACAATTCCCCCCATTACCTGTACATCAAAGGGACGCATATCCACAGTTCTCTTTGCCGCCTCCCTTACAACTGCAAAGGCTTCTGGCAAAATTTCATCTAAAATATCTTCTTTTTCTTCAAGGGTTTCCCCCTTATCCACCATTTCTCTAAATCTTTTAGTTTCACTTTGAAGTTCTTCCTGAGAAAACTTTTCATACTTTTTCTCAAGACTGTTTACCTTTTCCACAATGGGCTTAAGTTTTCTTAATTCCCTTTCATTCCCAAATCCCAACATATTTTTAATTTTATCAAGCATATTTACTCCCCTAAATATTTAAACTATTTATTTTACGATAATATTTTATCTCAGTCAAACTACCTTTTTGACCTAAAATCAATAATTGTTTTACAAAAAGCCCCACAAGTGTGTGAAGATAAAGCCACTTCAAAAAAATTACCCTTAACCTAAAAGGTGAATACAGATTCACAAAGCACTCACAGAATATGAACAATGGTAAAATAAAAAGAATCTGGATTTGATGTCAGGTAAAAATTTTGTTTTAGAGTTTTGTTTTAAATTTAAATTGGTGTATGGCAGGGTTTACGATTCACGATTCAAAAATTTTCAACTTAAAATTTGTAATTTAAATTCAAAAATTTCAAGCAAAAGTTAGAAAATATGATTTTCTTTCCTTCATAAACTTTCTAAGGAATTCAAGTGGCAAATAGGAACATTCGGAAAAGGAAAATGGAGACAGATCTGACTGAGAGAAAAAATTTTTAAAAAGTGTCAGGCTAAAATAATTGAATCCTCTCACATAATCCCTACCAGGGGTTTATAGTATAGAAAAAAAAGAAGAATTTTTTCTTTTTTGTCTGGCACTATTTTTTCATAAATTTTTAGAGGCTTTTGGGGAAGGCAAGCAAGAGAAAAGATTAAAAATTTCTCAAAAATAAAGTTTTCTGGAAAATACCAACAATTAAGCATCTCTATTTCCCTTCTATAAACCTTTAAGGAGCATACGGGGGGAGCAAATAGGAAAAGAAACTCAAATATGGTAAATATAAAACCTTTTAGCATAAATTAGATGATTTAAGGAAAATTCTTTTTTTCTTTTTATAAACTTTTAGAGGGCATTTGGAATTAGAATTAGAATTAAAGGTGTCAGGCAAATAAGCAAATAAGAAAATAAGAAATAAGTAAACA
>JAMOQF010000001.1 GCA_027064125.1 Acidobacteriota bacterium | reverse complement strand
AACTTTTCAAAGAGATTCACAAAAGTTTTACTGTAAGGGATGGGAAAACACTTTATATTTCATCAAACAGGAGCAAATGGCTATTACAGAAGAACACCCAAAACCATTTCTGGAGTTAAAGATCCACCGCATAAGAGATGTAGAGTTTAAGACAAAGATTCTTCCCTCCAGAAAAGGAGTGTGTTTTTATGCATGAAGATATAGTTGAAACAGTGTAAGACATATCCAGGATTTTGTGTTTGAAAGGTTATAAGATAAAACATTTTCAGTTATTCACTTCATGATCAAATTTCACAGCAAACCTTTGATCTAACTTATATCTTTTAAATTTAATTAAAGGACTAATTTACCGTGTTTTATGTAATTTAAAGGAACTACTTGAAAAGGCAGGTTAGAGAAGAAAAAACAAAATTTGCAAAAACTTAAGTTAATTAGCAATTTAAATAAACTTTTCTTTCCTTTCATCAGTTTTTAGGGACATCTAAAAGGGCAAATAAAAAGGACCAGAAACTGGTAGAAATCCATCTTTTTAAGTTAAAAACAGCAATTGATAAAACTTTTTCCATCCTATAAATCTTCTGGATGGATTTTAAGAGAGGCAAAAGACCATTATGGATGTGGAAAGATTCGGATAAAAAATTTAAAATTTAGTATTAGACAGGATTTGAATTTGGATAGGATTAATGAATTGGGGACAGACCTAAAAATGAAAAATGTAATGTAATGTAAAATTATAGGTTGAAAATACCCCCACACAACCCCACCATGGGTTTATAGGAAAGAAAGAGAAAGATTTTTCCTTTTTTGTTTGGCACCATTTGTTTTCATAAATTTTTACAAGGTCTTTAGGGCAGGCACGTAAAGTAAAAAATTAAAACTGGCAAAAATAAAATCTTTTAGCAAAAACCAATGATTAAGCAAAACCCCTTTTTTATCCTATAAACCTTCAGGGGGTATTTAAGGGAGGAAGAAACAGGAAAAAAAATCGAATTCTTGCAGGAATAAAATTTTCTGGTAAAAACCAATAGGGGGCTTTGGGATTAGGTAAATAGGAAAAGAAACTAAAATATAGCAAAAAAATCTTCTGGTAGAAATCAACGATTAACCACATTCCCTTTACTTTCCTATAAACCTTCAGCAGGCTTTTAGGGCAAGCAAGAGAAAAAATTAAAAATTTGCCATAAATAAAGTTTTCTGGAAAATACCAACAATTAAGCATCTCTATTTTCCTTCTATAAACTTTTAAGGGGAATACGGGGACGGAGCGGGGACAGACCTGAATTTGTAAAAAATTTTAAAAAGTGTCAGACAGGAAAGAGGGATGAAGAGGGAAGAAAAATTGGCATCAGACTTGCACTAAAAAAGTGAGAAGTTATTTAAGAAACGAGCAATCTTGAAAGGTGTTTTAAAAAATTGAGAGATTACATGCAGATTAGAGGTTTTTCCCGGAACAAAAAAAGTGCTTAAAAAGTTTTTATATCTGTTTTTTAATGACAAAAATTCAGGGATTTTTTCAAGAACTCTAATGTTTTCTTTTTTTCTGAAAGGAGATATTAAAAAGTTTCGCACAATTAAGTTGACATTACCCATTTCTTGAATAAGTCATAAATTTATGGTAAAAAAAATTTCAATATTATTAGGAGTTCAAAGTGAAAAAAAATATTTTCTTCTTTAACTTTATATTTTTCTTCTTTTTAATTCAATTTTTACCCGGTAACATATCAATAAATTTCGATGGGGATATTGGAAAAAATTTTGCTCCCATTGTGGGCTTCTGGCACAAAGCAAAAGATGGAAACAACAGCGTATATGTGATTGAAGGAAGAAAGTGGAAAATTGGAACATTATCTAATGAAATTTACAAAAGCGTTAAAGAAATTTATGGAAAGGAAAATCCACAATTTATAAGAAAAATGAAATCTTATGGAGAGTTTCCCCTTACAGTCTTTAAAGGGATAAAAAATTTTACAAATGGAGAGATATCAGTTAAATTTAAAGCAATAAGTGGAAGAATAGACAGGGCAGCAGGCATTGCCTTTGATATTAAAGGAAATGGAGATTATTTAGTAATAAGGGCAAATCCCCTTGAAAACAATCTAATAGCCTTCAAATTGAAAAATGGGAAAAGAAGTGTGATAAAGTGGATAAGAAATGTCAAAACCCCTTCAAACATCTGGCATACATTAAAAATCACAATAAATGGTAAAAAAGTAGAAGGATATTTAAATGGAAAAAAATATATCACCATCTACACCAAAAATCCCATATCAGGTGGAATAGGGCTCTGGTCAAAGGCAGATTCTCATGTACTATTTGATGATTTTGAAGTAATTCAAAAAAGATAAATTAATATTGAGAATAGGCTTTTGCCTCTTCTTCTGCAATTAAATCTGGAATTACATAGGAACCATCATATGTGATTTTTAATTCCCCCACTTTTAATCCGCCATACGCAATTGGTATAACCCAGCAGTTCTCAGGCGCCCTATATTCTATTGCACCTACTACCTTCAAATTGAAAATAATATTTGAAAGATTAGATTTTAACCACATTAAATTATAATTACCTAAAAGATTTGTATTAACACCAATGGGAAGTGGTTTTCCTGTTTTACCGTCAAGTCTTAAAACTGAGATAATTCTATTCTGGTAAATGAGCCCGGCCTTTATCTCACTTTCTCCACCTGGTCCCCTAAAAGCCCAAATCTTACCAAATTTGACATATTCCATGACCACACTTGCCGTACTAATAATTTGAGGAGCATACTGATAAATGGCACCTAAATCCACGTTTCTCTGAATAGGTACAGGACCCGGCACAGGAGCAACAACACCTCCCGGAGGCTGTGGTGGTAATGGAGGAGCACCTGGAGGCTGTGGTGGTAACTGTGTAGGTAATGGAGGAACAGGAGTTGTTTGTGGCAAAGGTACTTGAGGCTGTAGTACTTTATTTGGAAGAACTGGAGGTAACTTTTTGCTTTTAACATTCTGAGTATAAAAAAATGGAGTAATCACAAATAGAAAAATGAAAAAAAAGACTAATAAAAAAACTATCTTACTTACACTCATTTTTTCTCCTTTTTAAATTTAATTTAACACATGATTTATACCACATTTTAAAAATATAAATCAAAGTAAATTTGACAAATAAATATTTTAAAATATAATTATCAATTTAATTCGAGTAAAAAAGGAATTTAAAATGTTTAATGTTTTAATAGAGGTACCTAAAGGCTTGCATAGAGTAAACCCAACATTCTTTAAATTACTTACCTCTCCAAAATTTCTAACAATGATTATTATGGGAATAATTGTAATATACCTCTTACTGAGTAATAAATTGGGGGAGAAAATAAGAATAACACTTCTACTTATATCCACATTTCTATTCGGAATAGCAGGAAATCTTCCCATAACCTTCTTCAAATCATTTTCAATGCATCCTTCTCCAGTATGTGCAGCCACAAAACCATTTCTCTACGGCTTTAGAACACCATTTATGGTAGCACTTCTGGTGATTTTTATTCTGACAATTCTGGGTCCAAAATTATTTTGCTCATATATTTGCCCTGTTGGAACCCTTCAAGAACTCATAGCGAAAATTGGAGATATTAAAAATATAAAAAGGAAAAGTTTTTCATTTAAATTTCTAAATGGAATAAGAATATCCATTTTCCTGATATTTATAATTTTTAGCGTAACAAAAATATATCACATTGCATATAAAGGCAAAATTTTGGGTGTGTCAATATATGACCACATCAATCCATTTCATGGATTTGAATTTACAAATTTAAATGGTAATCCACTCTTTCTTTTTATTCACTTTCTACCACTAATACTTACCATTGTACTTTCCTTTAAAATATATAGACCTTTTTGTTATGCAGTCTGTCCGCTGGGACTATATACCAACTTAATTGAACAAATATCTCTCATTAAAATAAAACTTATAAAAAATAAGTGTACAAAATGTAATCTATGTGTTGACCAAAAAATATGCCCGGCAATTTCTGAAATTCTAAAAGAAAGTGAATATAGGCCCGATTGCTTTGCCTGTAATAGATGTATAAAAGTTTGCGGTCAGAAAGCCCTCAAATATGGGATAAAAAAATGTGAAGATTAGGTCATCTTTGACTATTTACTAAATCTTTTAAAAAAGTTCCATATAACTTCTCCACCATCAATATCTCTACATATTTTACCTGTAAGAAATTCTGGCATATACCTGAATCCCCCTGGCCAAGAATGCCCTCCTCCTTCAATTACATATTGTAGTACCTCAATTTCTGTTTTGCTATTTAGAAATCTCCTGACATATACCTTTGTTCCGTCTCCACTATCTTTATCAGGTAAATATCTTTTCTTAAAAATAACATCACAACCATTTCTTTTTATCCAATAGTTCACAAGATCAGGAATGGCAATGACTTCTCCCAAACCATACCCAAAAAATCTTATTTCACCACCACCCCACCTGATAATGGAATCCTCTGTGCCGTTTATAAGTAAAACAGGTAAAGCGAAATTTTTTTTACAATTTTTAACCAAATTGACCGACATGGAAGCCGAAACAGTGGCAATGGCAGTAATTTTTTCTGGAATTTCACATGTTAGTCTAAATGTCATTAATCCTCCATTCGACATTCCAACCACATAAATCCTATCCCTATCTGCATTAAATTTCTCTATAAAAAAATCCATCAATTTCGAAATAAACCCCACATCATCAATATTTTTCCTATGAGCATAATAAACCTTTTTTTTTCTTCCATCATTCCAATGTCTTTTGATTCCGTTGGGATATAAAACAATAAACCTCTCCCTATCGGAAATGGAATTAAAATTACTGTGAAGCATTATACTACGCCCAGACCCACCACCACCATGTAAAGCTATAAGCAGTGGAAGATGCTCCTTCTTTTTAAAATTTTCAGGCAAATGATAATAAAAATCCCTCTCCA